>NZ_JBHYVE010000007.1:261381-269749 GCF_042750035.1 Streptomyces sp. NPDC059452 | reverse complement strand
CCGGGCCCCTCCGGGCGCTTCCCTTCGTTTTCTTTTTGTTCTTGCGTTTCCGACTCTATCAGACTCTTTCGTGTCCGATTCCCGGCCGAAGCGGGTCAAGCAGTCTTGCTGTTTTCGCTTTCGAGGTTCTTCGCTTTCGCGTTTTCCCTTTCCGGCGAGTCCGACTCTATCAGATCCTTTCGGGCCTGACTCCCAGTCAGCGGGGCTTGTCTTCCCGGCCGTTGGGCCGTTCCGACGAGTGAGACTTTAGCGGATTCCTGGCCCCCGACGCTAATCGGGGTGCGTCCCTTCGAACGCGGATTCCTCATTTCGCGAATGCGCACGAAAAAGCAGGCGACACGAGGTCGCTCACTGGATCGTGGTTACTGCGGAATGGCTGTCCGGGGACCGACCGGGGTCGGCGCTCACGTCGGACAACTCGGAGCACACTACGGACCCGGCCGGGGCGTGTCAACCCCCGGCCGGAGCCGGGGGTCAGCCGTTGCCGGAGGCCAGTTCGCGGCTGCGGTCGCGGGCGGCTTCGAGGGCGGCGATGAGGGCGGCCCGGACGCCGTGGTTCTCCAGTTCGCGGATGGCGCTGATCGTGGTGCCGGCGGGGCTGGTGACCGCCTCGCGGAGCTTGACCGGGTGTTCCCCGCTGTCCCGGAGCATCACGGCGGCGCCGATCGCGGCCTGGACGATGAGGTCGTGGGCCTGGGAGCGGGGCAGGCCGAGCAGGATGCCCGCGTCCGTCATGGCCTCGACCAGGAAGTAGAAGTAGGCGGGGCCCGAGCCGGAGAGGGCGGTGGCCGCGTCCTGCTGGGACTCCGGGACGCGCAGGGTCTTGCCGACGCCGCCGAAGATCTCCTCGGTGGTGGTGAGGTGCGCGCCGGTGGCGTGGCTGCCCGCCGAGATGACGGACATGCCCTCGTCCACCAGGACCGGGGTGTTGGGCATGACCCGGACGACCGGGGTGCCCTCCGTGAGCCGTTCCTCGATGAAGGTGGTCGTGATGCCGGCGGCCGCGCTGATGACCAGGCGGTCGGCGCCGACGTGCGGGGCCAGCTCGTCGAGGAGCTTGCCCATGTCCTGCGGCTTCACCGCCAGGATGAGGATGTCCGCCGCCTTTGCCGCCTCGGCGTTGCCGACGGACTCGACTCCGTACCGCGTGTGCAGCTCCTGGGCCCGCTCGCTGCGGCGGGTGGTCACCAGGAGGTCGGCCGGTCGCCAGCCCGCCCGGATCATGCCGCTGAGGAGGGCCTCGCCGATCTTGCCGGTGCCGAGGACTGCGACTGTCTGGGTCATGCGTTCACCCTCCGGGCGGTATTGGGGTCGGGGTGCGGCGGATGTGTTGCCGTCGTCCCGTCGTCTTGTTCGTCATCCTTGCACCGGGGGCGCCGGGCGTGCGGTGGTGTCTCAGGGGGTGCGGCGGCGCAGGGTGATCGCGCCCAGGCAGAGGACCAGGAAGGCGCTGCCCGCGACGATCGCGATGTCCCGGAGGAAGTCGCCGGTGGGGGCGGAGTGGTGGACGACCTGGTTCATGCCGTCGACGGCGTACGACATGGGCAGGACGTTCGAGATCGCCTCCAGTACGGGGTGCATCTGGTCGCGCGGGATGAACAGGCCGCAGAGCAGGAGCTGGGGGAAGATCACCGCCGGCATGAACTGGACGGCCTGGAACTCGGACGCGGCGAACGCGGAGACGAAGAGGCCGAGCGCCGTGCCGAGGAGGGCGTCGAGCAGCGCGACCAGGAGCAGCAGCCACGGTGAGCCGGTGACGTCCAGGCCGAGCAGCCAGACGGAGACGGCGGTGGCCAGGGCGGACTGGACGACGGCGACCGCGCCGAACGCGAGGGCGTACCCCGCGATCAGGTCGCCCTTGCCGAGCGGGAGGGCGAGGAGGCGTTCGAGGGTGCCCGAGGTGCGTTCGCGCAGGGTGGCGATCGAGGTCACCAGGAACATCGTGATCAGCGGGAAGATGCCGAGGAGCGAGGCCCCGATCGCGTCGAAGGTGTCGGGGGCGCCGTCGAAGACGTAACGGAGCAGCGTGATCATCGCGACCGGGACGATCAGGAGCAGGGCGATGGTGCGCGG
Source organism: Streptomyces sp. NPDC059452 (assembly GCF_042750035.1). Taxonomy (NCBI): domain Bacteria; kingdom Bacillati; phylum Actinomycetota; class Actinomycetes; order Kitasatosporales; family Streptomycetaceae; genus Streptomyces; species Streptomyces sp. NPDC059452. The sequence continues at coordinate 267,676 of NZ_JBHYVE010000007.1, read as the reverse complement.
GTCGTGGCGGAGCTGGCGCAGGACCCGGGCTGCCGTGGCCGTCGTACGGGGCAGGGTCAGGGGGCTGGGTGGGGTGGCGGTCGTCGTGGTCATCGGCCTTGCTCCTCTCCGTGTGTGGCTGCCTCTCCGTGCGTGGCTGCCGCCTCGTCGACCAGGTGGAGGAAGGCCTCCTCCACCGTCCCGGTGGCGGTGCGGGTGCGGAGGGCCTCGGGGGTGCCCTCGGCGAGGATGCGGCCCTCGCGCATCAGGAGCAGGCGGTGGCAGCGTTCGGCCTCGTCCATGACATGGGACGAGATGAGGAGGGTGGTGCCCCGGTCGGCGGCCAGGCGGTGGAAGAGGTCCCACAGGTCGCGGCGGAGGACCGGGTCCAGGCCGACCGTCGGTTCGTCCAGGACCAGCAGGTCGGGCGTGGAGAGCAAGGCGACGGCCAGGGAGACGCGGCTGCGCTGGCCGCCGGAGAGTGCGGCGGCGAGGGCGTCGGCGTGGCTGGTGAGGTCGACGTCCTCGATGGCTCGGGTGACTGCGGCTCGGCGGGTCTCCCGGTGCGCGCGGCCGGGGTGCAGGACGGCGGCGAAGTAGTCGAGGTTCTGGCGGACGGTGAGGTCCGCGTAGACGGAGGGTGCCTGGGTGACGTACCCGATGCGGGGGCGCAGGGCCGGGGCTCCGGCGGGGTGGCCGAGGACGGTGAGGGTGCCCGTCACCTTGGCCTGGGTGCCGGCGACCGCGCGCATCAGGGTGGTCTTTCCGCAGCCCGAGGGGCCGAGGAGGCCGGTGATCGTGCCGGGGCGGAGGGTGAAGCCGAGGGCGTGGAGGACCGTGCGGTCTCCTCGTACGACGGTGAGGTCGCGGGCCTCGACGGCTGGGGGCGGGCGGTCCTTTCCGGGCCCGTCGGGTCTGTAATTCATCATGTGATGAATTACAGACCCGGTGAGCCCTGTAGTCAAGAGGGCGGGGAGTGCCGGGGGCGCGGTGAGGTCGTGGGCGTGAACGGAACGGCCCGTTCCGGAGGTTCCGCTCCCGTGTGCTTCCGTGGCCGCCAAGCGGGGGCGACGGAAGCACCCGGGGCCAACTCCCCCAAAGGACAATGATTTTCACTGTCCCCGCGGTGCTGGAGGTATCCCTCTCGTGCGTGGCTTCCCGATGTTCCGGACGTTCCCGATCCACCGGGCCGATCTCACGGCCTCCCTCGTCGTCTTCCTCGTCGCCCTGCCCCTCTGTGTGGGGGTGGCCGTCGCCTCCGGCGTACCGGCCGAGCTGGGGCTGATCACCGGCATCGTCGGCGGGCTGCTCGTCGGCCTGCTGCCGGGCAGCAGCCTCCAGGTCAGCGGGCCCGCCGCCGGGCTGACGGTGCTCGTCTTCGAAGCGGTCCAGCGGTTCGGCGTCGGCGCCCTCGGGGTGCTCGTGCTGGGAGCCGGGCTCGTGCAGATCGTGCTCGGGGTGCTGCGGCTCGGGCGGTGGTTCCGGGCCGTGTCCGTCGCCGTGGTGCAGGGCATGCTCGCCGGGATCGGGCTCGTCCTGATGGCCGGGCAGGTGTATGTGGTCGCCGGGGCCGAGGCGCCCGCGTCGATGGCCGGGAAGCTGTCCGGGCTGCCGGGGCTCGTGACCGGTACGGGGGTCTCCGGTCCGGCCCTCGCCGTGGGCGCGGGGACCGTGGCCGTGCTGGTGCTCTGGCCCCGGTGGCGGCGGGTCGCCCGGGTGCTGCCCGCGCCGCTGGTGGCGGTGGGGGCGGCGGCCGGGGCGACCGCGCTGTTCCGGTTGCCGGTGGAGCGGATCCGGGTGGGCGGGCTGTTCGACGCCGTACGGCCGCCGGGTGGCGACGACTGGGCCCGGCTCGCGGACCTCGGGATGGTCGGCACGGTGCTGGCCTTCGCCCTGATCGCCTCGGCGGAGTCGCTGTTCAGCGCGGCGGCCGTGGACCGGATGCACCGGGGGCCGCGTACGGACTACGACAAGGAGCTGGTCGCCCAGGGCGCGGGCAACACCGTGTGCGGGGTGCTCGGCGCGCTCCCCATGACCGCCGTGATCGTGCGGAGCTCGGCCAACGTCGACGCGGGCGCCCGGACCAAGGCGTCCCGGGTGCTGCACGGGCTCTGGCTGCTGCTCTTCGTGGCCGCGCTGCCGGGGGCGCTCGGGGTGATCCCGGTGGCGGCGCTCGCCGGGGTGCTGGTGCACGCCGGGTTCAAGCTCTTACCGGTGCGGGTGCTGGTGCCCCTGTGGCGCGCGCATCGCGGGGAGGCCGTGGTGCTGGGCGTGACGGCGGTGACGGTGGTGGCGACCAGCCTCTTCGAGGGGGTGCTGGTGGGGCTGCTGCTGGCCGTCGCCAAGACCGCGTGGGACATGAGCCATGTGCACGTGGAGACGGTGGAGGGGCCCGGCGCCCTCCTTCTCGTACGGGTCACGGGGAACGCGACCTTTCTGCGGCTGCCGAAGTTGCTGGACGCGCTGGACGCCCTGCCGGCCGACCGGAAGGTGCGGCTGGAGCTGAGCGGGCTGCGCCACACCGACCACGCGTGCGCCGCCGAGCTGGAGGGGTGGGCCGCGCAGCGTGAGGCCCGGCAGGCGGGGGTGGAGGGTGAGCGTGCCGGGGCCGGGGCAGGGTCGGGAGCAGGCGCGGGTGAGGAGGACGGGCAGCGGGAGGGGGCGTTGAGCTCGGCCCCGTAACCGCTCGGTGTGTCAGCGGCGCTTGGTTGCGTCAGCGGCGCTCGGGGCGTCAGCGGCGCTTGGGGCGCTTGCGGGCCGCCGGGTTGCCGGTTCGGGTCGAGCGGCGCTTCTCGAACTGGGCGCGGGCCGTCTCGTACTCCGTGCGGCGCAGCTTCTCGCCCGGGGCCTCGATGAGCGAGCGGACGAAGTAGGCGAGCAGCGAGCCGATGAACCCGATCGACTTCAGGCCGCGCAGGGTGTCCTCGCGGACCGGGTCCTTGGGGCGGGCGCCGAACCCCTCCCAGGTCTTGCGGAACGCGATGGCGCTGCAGACCGCGAACATCACGATCACCAGCATCCCGATGAGGTTGCCGACCTCCGCGATCTCCAGCCCCTGGAAGGCGAAGCGCAGGACGAAACAGGCGACGGCGGCGGTGACGAGCGAGCCGACCGCGACGCCGACGCGCCGCCAGCCGTAGCCGCCGTCGTGGTCGACCCAGGTCGTGCCGAAGAAACGGATCGGCTCGGGCTGCGGGCCGGGAGGGGTGGGGGCGCCGCCGGAGCTGTTCGCTCCGGCGGGCCGGGTGCCGGGGGTCTCGCTGTTCTCGCTGTTCTCGCTCACGGGGTCGATTATCCCCGGGTGCGGGCCGTTCCGTGAGCGGCGTGGCTCTCGGGGCGGTCAGTCGCAGCGCGGGGCGATGTAGCCGTCGCTGCCCGTGTACACGTAGGCGTCCGAGACGAACTGGCCGTTGGCGATGTTGTCCCAGAGGTTCGACGTGCCGTACGGGCCGGTGACCCGCTCCCCCGGCTTCTGGCAGTAGATCGGGACCCTCATCCCGATCGGGAGGGTCCGCACGATCCGGTAGCTGGTGCCGGGGCCGGTGCGGACGTTGACCTGGTAGCCGGGGGCGATCGGGTACCTGGTCCGCGCGGCCGCTGCCGCTGTCGTGGTGGATTCGGCGGCCCCGGCGGCCTCGGCCGTCGTCCCCTCCGCCGGTTCGATGGTCTGCTCGTCCTTGCCCATGAGGGCCTCCCCCACTGAGAAACGATGTGTTCGAACGCGTACGACGCGCAGGCTAACAAGCCCCACGCCGCTCGCACGCACCATCGACTAGGCTCCGTGCGTCGCGCTTGCGCATCACAACACGGGGGTGGGCGATGCCGCCGCTGCCAGGGGCCGGAGCGCATCCGGAAGCGGAGTTTCCGGAATACGCGGGTACCTACCGTCTTGAGGCATGTCTCGGCTCGGGCGGCATGGGCGTCGTCCACCTGGCCCGCTCGGCCTCCGGGCTTCAGCTCGCGGTGAAGGTGGTGCACCGGCCGTATGCGGCGGACCCCGAGTTCAGGGCCCGTTTCCGGCAGGAGGTGGCGGCCGCGCGGCGGGTCAGCGGGGCGTTCACCGCGCCCGTCGTGGACGCCGATCCGGAGGCCGTACGGCCGTGGATGGCCACTCTGTACGTTCCCGGGCCGACCCTCGCCGAGCAGGTGAAGCGGAACGGTCCGCTGGCCCCCGCCGAGCTGCGCAGGCTGACCGCCGGGCTGGCCGAGGCGCTGCGGGACATCCACCGGGCGGGCGTCATCCACCGCGACCTCAAGCCGAGCAACGTACTGCTCTCCGACACGGGCCCGAAGGTCATCGACTTCGGGATCTCCCGCCCGTACGACAGCGATCTGCGCACCGAGACCGGCAAGCTGATCGGCTCACCGCCCTATATGGCGCCCGAGCAGTTCCAGCGGCCGAGGGAGGTCGGGCCGGCCGCCGATGTGTTCGCGCTGGGGGCGGTGCTCGTGCACGCGGCGACGGGGCGCGGGCCGTTCGACTCGGACAGCCCGTACATCGTGGCGTACCAGGTGGTGCACGACGAGGCGGACCTCAGCGGGGTGCCGGAGGATCTCGCGGAGCTGGTCGGGCGGTGCCTGGCGAAGGACCCGGCGGAGCGGCCGACGCCGGACGAGGTGATGGCGGCGCTGCGGCCGCCCTCGTACGAGGCCGCCGCGTTCATACCGGCCCAGCGGCGGCCCGTGGCCTTCCCGGAGGCGGTGGAGGGCGCCGGGCGGGAGGGGGCCGAGGACGTCACGCATGTCCGGGAGGTGGTCCCTGCCCGGCGGGGGCGGCTGACCCGTGGGCGGCTGGTGGTGGCCGCCGCGCTGCTCCTGCTGGTGGCGGGGGCGGGTGCCGGGGGGTTCGTGCTGTGGGGCGGTGACGGGGGCGGGGGCGGTCCGGTGGAGGCGCCGGAGCGGGCGGCGGCCCGGAAGAGTGCGGAGGGCGTTGCCTTCTCGCCGTGGAGCACCTCGCTGCGGGCCTCCGGGAGCGCCACTCCTGTCTGCACCTCCGCCGGGGCGGGTGCGGCGCTGTACTGCGCGGCGGACGGGACCGGGACCGCGCGGATCGACCCGGCGGACGGGCGTGTCCTCTGGTCGGACCGGAACACCGCGCTCCGCGAGGCCTCGGCGCCCATCGTCTCGGGCGGGGTGGTGCTCTCGGCGGGCCCGGACGGGAAGCTGCGCGCGTACGACCCGGTGAAGGGCGTGCCCGTACGGGAGACCGGTGTCTCCGCGAGCCCCGGCTCGGCGTTCCCGGCCGGTTCCACCCTGCTGGTCGTCGCGGACGGCGGCACGGTCACGGCGCTGGACGGCGCGAGCGGGGTGTCCCGGTGGGAGCGCGCGCTGACGGGGCATGTACGGCCGGTCTTCGGGCTGTACGACGAGGCGTCCGGCCTCGCGTACGCCTTCGAGCACTCGGCTACCGGCGACTCCACGCTGGTCACCGCCGTGGACGCGGCGACCGGCCGGGCCGGGTGGCAGCGGCGGCTGGACGGGATGCTCACGCCGGTGTCCACCGCCGGGGCCGGGGAGCTCGTCCTGACGTCGATGAACCGGGACGCGGAGATCGACGGGCTGGTGCGGTACGCCCCCGATGCGCGGGAGGCCGCCCGGATCGGGCTGCCCTTCCGGCTGGACGAGCCGCAGGTGGTCATGGCCGGGGACGCCGCGTATCTGCTGGCGCGGAGCGGTTCGCTGCTGGCCGTCGACACGGGGGTGGGCGGCGAGGGCGGGAAGGCGGAGCTGTGGCGGCTGGAGACCGGGGCGGGGAGGGGGTCCGCGCCTGTGCTCGGGGAGGGCGGGCGCCTGTACTTCTCGGCTGCCGACGGGCGGCTGCTGGCCGTCGACACGGCAGGGGGTGCGGTGGTGGGGCAGACGCGGGCGCGGCTGAGCGGGGGGAAGCTGACGTACGCCTCGGCCCTGCCCGCGCCGGTGGCGGCGGGGCGGATGGTGGTGGGGACGGCTCCGGACGGGTCGGTGTTCGCGGTGGACGGGCGGGATCCGGGGGGCTGGTGAGGGGGCGCCTGTGGGCGCCGGGTCTGGGGGGCCTCGGGGGGCCTCGGGGGTGGGTGCGCTTGCGGGGCCCTTCGGGGGGGGAGCCGGTGCCTTTCGGGGGCGTAAACCTTCGGGCTCTCCCTGGGTGCGCCTTCGGAGGGCGTACCCAGGGGTGCGGGCCCAGCCCGGTTGCCCGGGGGGGGGGGGGGGGGGGGGGGGCGCGGGGGGGGGCGGCGGGGGGGGGGGGGGGGGGGGGGGGGCCGGGGGGGGGGGGGGGGGGGGGGGGGGGGGGGCCCCGGCTGCTGGGCGGGTGCCGTACGCCCGGGCGGCTGCTGGG
>NZ_JBHYVE010000007.1:0-261371 GCF_042750035.1 Streptomyces sp. NPDC059452 | reverse complement strand
CCTCAAACGCCGGAGGGGCTGAAAATGCCGGCCCAGCCCGCCCGAGATGTGGGGGCCCCCGCCCGAGATGTGGGGGGCCGGGGGGGGCTGGAAAGACGGGCCCCGGGGCGGCGGCGGAAGGGGTGGCGGGGGGAGCCAGGAGTGGCTCCCCCGGAAGTCAGCCCAGCTTTGAGACGTCTCTGACCGCGCCCCGGTCCGCGCTCGTCGCCATTGCCGCGTAGGCGCGCAGTGCGGCCGAGACCTTGCGGTCGCGGGCCTTGGGGGCGTACACGCCGTTCAGTGCCTCGCGGCGGGCGGCCAGCTCGGTGTCGTCGACCAGCAGCTCGATCGAGCGGTTGGGGATGTCGATCCGGATGCGGTCGCCGTTCTCGACGAGGGCGATCGTGCCGCCGGAGGCCGCCTCGGGCGAGGCGTGGCCGATGGAGAGGCCCGACGTACCGCCGGAGAAGCGGCCGTCGGTGACCAGGGCGCAGACCTTGCCCAGGCCCCGGCCCTTGAGGAACGAGGTGGGGTAGAGCATCTCCTGCATGCCGGGGCCGCCGCGCGGGCCCTCGTAGCGGATGACGACGACGTCGCCCGCCGCGATCTCCTTGCGGAGGATCTTGTCGACGGCCTCGTCCTGCGACTCGCAGACGACGGCCGGGCCCTCGAAGGTCCAGATGGACTCGTCGACGCCCGCCGTCTTCACCACGCAGCCGTCCACGGCGAGGTTGCCCTTGAGGACGGCGAGGCCGCCGTCCTTGGAGTAGGCGTGCTCGACATCGCGGATGCAGCCGCCCGCCGCGTCCAGGTCGAGGGTGTCCCACCGCTCGGACTGGGAGAAGGCGGTCGCGGAGCGGACGCAGCCGGGGGCCGCGTGCCACAGCTCGACGGCCTCGGGGGACGGGGAGCCGCCGCGCACGTCCCAGTTCTTCAGCCACTCGGCGAGGGTGTCGGAGTGGACCGAGTGGACGTCCTCGTTGAGCAGGCCGCCCCGGTGCAGCTCGCCGAGCAGGGCGGGGATGCCGCCCGCGCGGTGGACGTCCTCCATGTAGTACGTACCGCCGGGGGCGACGTTCGGCGCGACCTTGGACAGGCACGGGACGCGGCGCGAGACCTCGTTGATGTCGTCCAGGTTGTACGCGAGCTGCGCTTCCTCGGCGGCGGCCAGCAGGTGCAGGATCGTGTTGGTGGAGCCGCCCATCGCGATGTCCAGCGCCATGGCGTTGTCGAACGCGGCGCGGGTGCCGATGGAGCGCGGCAGGACCGTCTCGTCGTCCTGCTCGTAGTACCGCTTGGTGATCTCGACGACCGTGCGGCCCGCGTTCTCGTACAGCGCCCTGCGGGCGGTGTGGGTGGCGAGGACCGAACCGTTGCCGGGGAGGGAGAGGCCGAGGACCTCGGTCAGGCAGTTCATCGAGTTGGCGGTGAACATGCCGGAACAGCTGCCGCAGGTGGGGCAGGCGTTCTCCTCGATACGGAGGATGTCCTCGTCGGAGATGGACTCGTCGACCGCGTCGCTGATCGCGTTGACCAGGTCGAGTTTTCGCACGGTCCCGTCGACGAGGGTGGCTTTACCGGCCTCCATCGGGCCGCCGGAGACGAAGACAGTCGGGATGTTGAGGCGCATCGCGGCCATCAGCATGCCCGGGGTGATCTTGTCGCAGTTGGAGATGCAGATCAGCGCGTCCGCGCAGTGCGCCTCGACCATGTACTCCACGGAGTCGGCGATCAGGTCGCGCGAGGGCAGGCTGTAGAGCATGCCGCCGTGCCCCATCGCGATGCCGTCGTCCACGGCGATGGTGTTGAACTCGCGCGGGACCGCGCCCGCCGCCTGGATCGCCTCGGAGACGATCCGGCCGACCGGGGCGAGGTGGGTGTGGCCGGGGACGAACTCGGTGAACGAGTTGGCGACCGCGATGATCGGCTTGCCGATGTCCGCGCTCGCTACGCCCGACGCGCGCATAAGGGCGCGCGCGCCCGCCATGTTGCGTCCGTGGGTGACCGTGCGGGACCTCAGCTGGGGCATCGTCGCTCGCTCCTTCGGCAGGGGGCCTGCCTCCGACAGATAAAGAAAAGGCTGTCTTCGAGCGTACGCCCCGGATCCAAGATCTGGACAGGCTGTCCGGAATACGGGACGCGGTGGTCGGTGGGTGGTCAGTGCTCGGTGGGTGGGTGGGTGGGCAGGCGCCGTGCGCGCGTCAGCTCTCCGTCAAGTATCTCTGGAGCGTCGGCGCCACCATCGCGACGATCTCCTCCGGGTCGGCCGAGGCGAGCGGCTCGGCGCGGATCACGTACCGCAGCATCGCGATGCCGATCATGTGCGAGGCGGCCAGCTCCGCGCGGAGGGTGGCGTCCGGTACGTCGAGGTCCGCCGCGATCCGCTCCAGCAGCCGGCGCAGGACGAAGCCCCGCAGCACCTTCGCCGCCGCCTCGTGGGTGAGCGCCGAGCGCAGGACCGCCAGGAGCGGGGCGCGGGTGGCCGGGTTCTCCCAGACGGAGAGGAAGTAGCGGGCCAGCCGCTCCCCCACGCCCTCCGGGGGGCCGCCGAGGAGCTGGGGGATGACGAGGGCCGGTTCGAAGGAGAGCTCGACGGCGGCGGCGAAGACCTCGTCCTTCGTACCGAAGTAATGGTGGACGAGGGCCGCGTCCACCCCGGCGGCCTTGGCGACCTGACGGATGGAGGTCTTGTCGTAGCCGCGCTCGGCGAACTCGGTACGGGCGGCCCGGAGGATGCGCGTACGGGCGTCGGGCCCCTCGGCGGCGGCCTTGCGCGAGGGGCGGCCCCGGCGCCGGGGGGCGGGCTCGTCCTCGGTCATGGGCGGTCCGGGGGCTGGGGTGCCGGGGGTCGGTGTCGGCGGTCCGGGGGCGGAGACACCGGCGGTCGGCCGCGGAGGTCCTCGGTCATGGGCGGCGGGGCTCGGGGGCCGGGTCCGTGGGGGCGTCGGCCGAGGCGAGGTGGAGGCGGGTGAAGGCCAGGGCCTCGGCGAGGTCGGCCTCGCGTTCGGCGGAGGACATCGCCCGGCGGGTGTTGACCTCGATGACCACATGGCCGTCGAACGACGTACGGGCCAGCCGCTCCAGCAGCTCCGCGCAGGGCTGGTCGCCCCGGCCGGGCACCAGGTGCTCGTCCTTGGCCGAGCCCCGGCCGTCGGCGAGGTGGACATGGGCGAGCCGGTCGCCCATCCGGTCCACCATGGCGAGGCTGTCGGTGCGGGCGGTCGCGGTGTGCGAGAGGTCGACCGTGAAGTGGCGGTAGTCGTCGTTGGTGACGTCCCAGTCGGGGGCGTACGCGAGCATCTCGCGGTCCCGGTAGCGCCACGGGTACATGTTCTCGACGGCGAACCGGACGTCCGTCTCCTCCGCCATCCGCCAGATCCCGGTCACGAAGTCCCGGGCGTAGTTGCGCTGCCACCGGAACGGCGGGTGCACCACGACGGTGGAGGCGCCGAGCCGCTCGGCCGCCGCCCTGGCCCGCTGGAGCTTGACCCACGGGTCGGTGGACCAGACGCGCTGGGTGATCAGGAGGCAGGGCGCGTGGACCGCGAGGATCGGGACCTGGTGGTAGTCGGAGAGCCGGCGCAGGGCCTCGATGTCCTGGCTGACGGGGTCGGTCCAGACCATGACCTCGACGCCGTCGTACCCCAGGCGTGCGGCGATCTCGAAGGCCGTCGCGGTGGACTCGGGGTAGACCGAGGCCGTTGACAGGGCGACCTTCGCATCGGGGATGCGCACCACTGGTTCTGCCACCTGGACAGCGTACGGGCAGTGGTGCGCCGCGCCGAGGGGCCCTGGCGGAAAGCGATCAGGGCCATGGGCCGGTGGCCGTACGTGACCGGCGCCGAGCGTCCCGTACCGCCGTACGTCCACCGCCGTACGTCACCCCTCCAGCGCCGCCCGCCCCACCGGGAGGTGGTCCAGGCGGCGCAGGATGACGCCCTCGCGCAGGGCCCAGGGACAGATCTCCAGCTCCTCCACGCCGAACAGGTCCATCGCCCCTTCGGCCACCAGCGCCCCGGCGAGCAGCTGGGCGGCCCGGCCCTCGGAGACGCCGGGCAGCCTGCCGCGCTCCTCGATCGTCATCGCCGCCAGCTTGGGGACCCACTCCTCCAGGGCGCTGCGGCTGAGGCAGCGCTGCACGTAGAGCCCCTCGGTGGAGCGGGCGGCACCGGCGATCCTGGCCAGTTGCTTGAAGGTCTTGGAGGTGGCGACGACGTGGTCCGGGCGGCCGGAGCGGCTGAACTCGCCCACGGTCCGCGCGATGCTGGCCCGCACATGCCGCCGCAACGCCCTGACCTGCTCGGGGCCGGCCGGGTCGTCCGGCAGCCAGGTGCCGGTGAGGCGGCCCGCGCCGAGCGGCAGGGAGACGGCGGTGTCCGGCTCCTCGTCGATCCCGAAGGCGATCTCCAGCGAGCCGCCCCCGATGTCCAGGACCAGCAGCTTCCCCGCCGACCAGCCGAACCAGCGGCGGGCGGCCAGGAAGGTGAGCCGGGCCTCCTCCGCGCCGCTCAGGACGGCGAGGTCGACGCCGGTCTCGCCCCGTACGCGCTCCAGCACCTGGTCCGCGTTGGTCGCCTCGCGCACCGCGGAGGTGGCGAAGGCGAGCACGTCCTCGCACCCCTTGTCCTCGGCGGCCTGGACCGCCCCGGCGATCGTCGCCACGAGCCGGTCCACGCCGAGCGGGCCGATGGCACCGCCCTCGTCGAGCAGTTCGGCCAGCCGCAGCTCCGCCTTGTGCGAGTGCGCGGGCAGCGGGCGGGCGCCGGGGTGGGCGTCGACCACCAGCAGATGAACCGTGTTCGATCCCACGTCGAGGACTCCGAGTCTCATGACCGGAACGCTACTGCGCCGCGCGACTTACTCTGGGCGCGTGCCAAAGACGAAAAAGGCTAAGCAGGACAAAGCCACGAAGAAGCAGAAGTCGAACAAGCAGGCAGCACGGCCGGAGGCGAACGGACCGGACCCGTCCGACGAGAAGGGCATCGACTTCGCGCGGGCCTGGGTGGAGTTTCCCGACCCGGGCGACGACGAGCAGGTCTTCCGCTGCGACCTGACCTGGCTGACCTCCCGCTGGACCTGCATCTTCGGCAGCGGCTGCCAGGGCATCCAGGCGGGCCGCGCGGACGACGGCTGCTGCACGCTGGGCGCGCACTTCTCCGACGAGGAGGACGAGAAGCGGGTCGCCGAGAACGTGGCACGGCTCACCCCCGAGCTGTGGCAGTTCCACGACGTCGGTACGGAGACGGGGTGGGTCGGCGTCGACGAGGACGGCGAACGCCAGACGCGCCGCTGGGAGGGGTCCTGCATCTTCCAGAACCGGCCGGGGTTCGCCGCCGGGGCGGGCTGCTCGCTGCACATCCTGGCCCTGCGGGAGGGCAAGGAGCCGCTGGAGACCAAGCCGGACGTGTGCTGGCAGCTGCCGGTACGGCGTACGTACGACTGGATCGACCGGCCCGACGACACCCGGGTGCTCCAGGTGACGATCGGTGAGTACGACCGCCGGGGCTGGGGCCCGGGCGGTCATGACCTGCACTGGTGGTGCACCTCGGCCACGTCCGCGCACGGGGCCGGGGATCCGGTGTACGTGACGTACCGGCCGGAGCTGATCGAGCTGATGGGCAAGGAGGGGTACGACCGGCTGGTGGAGCTGTGCGAGGAGCGGCTGGCCTCGCTGCTGCCGATGGCGCCGCATCCGGCGGATCCTCCGGTGGGCCCGCGGGTCTGAGACCCGTACCCGTCGTTACGTCCTCACTCCGTCGGGCCCGGGTCGCCCGGGTCCGGTGAGGGCGGGGGTGGGTCGGTGGGGGCGGGGTCGGTGGGGTCCGGCGGGTCCGTCGGGTCGGGGGTCGGGTCCGTCGGGGTGGGGTCCGTGGGCGTCGGGTCGCTGGGGCCCGGTCCTGGACCTGGGCCTGGACCGGGACCTGGATTGGTCGGGCCCGGGTCCGACGGGCCCGGGTCCGACGGGCCCGGGTCGGAGGGGCCGGGGCCCGGGCGGGTCGGGCCCGGGTCGGTGGGGCGCGGGTCCGTGGGGCCGGGGGAACCGGGTGCGGGGCGGGTCGGGCCGGGCCGGGAGCCGGTCGGCGGGGCGGTGGCCCCATGACCGTCGATGAGCACGGCCGAGCCGGAGGGGTCCAGCGTGATCCGGGCGCGCCAGGGGCCGCGCGGGGCGGCCGCGTGGTTCACCGCGACCGTGATCGTGGTGCTCTTCCCGGCGGCGAGGGTGCCCGACGTACGGCTCAGGTGCAGCCACCGCGCGTCCGTGGCCGCCGACCAGTCGACCGGGCCCCGGTCGGATGCGGTCAGCGTGATCGCCGTGAGCACGCCGGTGGTCCGGGCGGTGACGGTCAGCCGGCCCGCGCCCTCCCGGTCGCCGCCGGTGCTGACGACCTCGGCCGTGACGTCCGGGGAGTGGACCCCGCGCCGGTCGCCGGGGCGTGCGCTGCCCGCCTTCTCGTACGGGGCTCCGGGGTCGCCGCTCATCTCGCCCGCGCCGTCGATCTCGGTGGCGGTCACCTTGGAGCCGTCGTGGCCCTCGCCGGTGAGGGGGGCGCCCCGGTACGCGGCCCACAGGGCGATCACCGGGGCGGCGACCACGGTGGCGACCACCGTCGTCGTGACGACCCGGGCGCGCAGCCGGTCCCGGCGGGCGGCGTGGTCCTTGGGGTCCAGCGGGTAGCCGGTGCGGCCGAAGCGCGGGCCGCCCGAGCGGGAGCGCTGGGCCTGGGCCCGGGCGACGTACACGGAGGGTCTGGGGGCCTCGACGAGCGGCAGCGGGGCGGCCGGGGCGACGGCGGCACCGGGCCAGGGTCCCGCCGCGTCCACCCGTTCGGCGGCGCGGCGGCACCGGGGGCAGTCGTCGACGTGCCGGACCAGCTCGCGGCGGAGCGCGGCGGAGAGCAGCACCTGATGGTCGCCGGTGAGGCGGGCGACGGTGGGGCAGTCGGCGGTCTCCACGACGGCGAGCGCGGCCCGGGTGCGTTCGACCTCGCAGGCCGCGGCGGCCAGGAGCTCCCGGGCGGTGACCGGCTCCAGGCCGAGCACGGAGGCGACGGCGCGGGGGGTGAGCCGGTGGCGTACGGCCAGTTCGAGCGCTTCGCGCTGCTCGGGGGTGGTCCCGGCGGCCTCGGGCCAGGCGAGCGTGGCGAGCTCCCGGCGGCGCGCCTCGGCGGCCGGGGACTCGGCGGGGTCGGGGGTGGTGGCGTCCTCGGGGGTGGGGGGTGCGGTGTCCGGGGCGTGCGCGGCGGGCTCGGTGCTCCTGGCCGGGGCGGCGGGGGCCCTGCGGTGGGCCTGACGGCCCCGTCTGCGCTCGGTGAGGGTGCGCAGACAGGTCCACCGGGCCAGGGCGTAGAGCCAGGATTGACGTTCCTCCTCGGCCTCGGGGCAGCGGGCGTCGTGCCGGTCCGCGATCGCCAGGACCGCACCGAGCGCCTCGGTCGCCGCCTCGTGGTCGCAGAGCACGGAGAGGCAGTAGGTGAAGAGGCCGTCGAGGTGCGGCTCGTAACGTGCGGCGGGTTGCTGGGCCGAGGCGTGAGGGGCTCGTCGGTGCGCCCGGTGTGCGCCGGTGGTGTGCGTGGGGGCCTGCATCCTGCTGCTCGTCACCCGGCGACCGTAGGCAGAGGAGTACGCCCCCTTGGCGCCCCTTGAGCACATTTAACCCTTACGGGTGAACGTATCGCCTGGAAGGGGACGGGGATCACGGACTCCGGCCGTAGGACTCACGGATTCCGGCCTCAGCGCTCCCGTGCTCCACCCCCGACACTCCCGGTTCCGACCCGATGCTTCCGGTTCCGCCCCCGATGCTCCTGTGATGCTTCCGTGCGCCCTCTGTGCGGCGGAGCCGCCTCACGCCCCCCGCGCGGCGGGCGTTGTCAGACCTCGCCTATACGGTGACGCCATGGCTGCCCGTACGAAATCCGCGAAGGACCGGCCGTCCTACCGCTGCACCGAATGCGGCTGGACCACCGCCAAATGGCTCGGCCGTTGCCCCGAATGCCAGGCGTGGGGGACGGTCGAGGAGTTCGGCGGCGCGCCCGCCGTGCGCACCACCGCGGCGGGCCGGGTCTCGACCCCCGCCCTGCCGATCGGCGAGGTCGACAGCCGTCAGGCCACCGCGCGCTCGACCGGCGTCGGTGAGCTGGACCGGGTGCTCGGCGGGGGGCTCGTGCCGGGGGCCGTCGTGCTGCTGGCGGGCGAGCCGGGCGTCGGCAAGTCGACGCTGCTGCTGGACGTGGCGGCCAAGGCGGCGAGCGACGACCACCGCACGCTCTATGTGACCGCCGAGGAGTCCGCGAGCCAGGTCCGGCTGCGCGCCGACCGGATCAAGGCCATCAACGACCACCTCTACCTCGCGGCGGAGACCGATCTCTCGGCGGTGCTCGGGCATCTGGACGCCGTGAAGCCGTCCCTGCTGATCCTGGACTCGGTGCAGACGGTCGCCTCGCCCGAGATCGACGGCGCGCCCGGCGGGATGGCCCAGGTCAGGGAGGTGGCCGGGGCGCTGATCCGGGCCTCCAAGGAGCGCGGGATGGCCACGCTGCTGGTCGGCCATGTCACGAAGGACGGGGCGATCGCCGGGCCCCGGCTGCTGGAGCACCTGGTCGACGTGGTGCTCTCCTTCGAGGGCGACCGCCACGCCCGGCTGCGCCTGGTGCGCGGCGTCAAGAACCGTTACGGGGCGACCGACGAGGTCGGCTGCTTCGAGCTGCACGACGAGGGCATCACCGGGCTCGCCGACCCCTCGGGCCTCTTCCTGACCCGGCGCGACGTGGCGGTGCCGGGCACCTGCCTGACCGTGACGCTGGAGGGCAAGCGGCCGCTGGTCGCCGAGGTGCAGGCGCTCACCGTCGACTCCCAGATCCCCTCGCCCCGGCGCACCACCTCGGGCCTGGAGACCTCCCGGGTCTCGATGATGCTCGCCGTCCTGGAGCAGCGCGGCCGGATCAGCGCGCTCGGCAAGCGGGACATCTACAGCGCGACGGTGGGCGGCGTGAAGCTCACCGAGCCCGCCGCCGACCTCGCGATCGCGCTCGCGCTGGCCAGTGCCGCCAGTGACACCCCGCTCCCGAAGAACCTGGTCGCGATCGGTGAGGTGGGGCTCGCGGGCGAGGTCAGAAGGGTCACCGGGGTCCAGCGGAGACTGGCCGAGGCCCACCGTCTGGGCTTCACCCACGCCCTGGTGCCGACCGACCCGGGCCGGGTTCCTTCGGGTATGAAGGTCACGGAAGTGGCCGACATGGGGGATGCTCTGCGGGTCCTCCCGCGCCGGTCTCGGCAGGAGGCGCCGCAGCCTCGTCAGGAAGACAACGCGCGCCGGTAGACTTTGCCCTGGTCTCGCCCGCCCGTGGACACGGCATGGGGGACGCAAGGGCACCGCAAACCTGTTGACCGGAGGAGTGCAGTGGCAGCCAACGACCGGGCGGCAGCGCCCGGAAAGTCCGGCCAAGGCACCGGCAACGAAGCGCTGATGCGCGCCTCGTTGAGTGCGGTCGCGCCCGGAATGGCCCTGCGGGACGGCCTGGAGCGCATTCTCCGGGGCAACACCGGCGGGCTGATCGTCCTGGGCATGGACAAGACCGTCGAATCGATGTGTACCGGCGGGTTCGTGCTGGACGTGGAGTTCACCGCGACCCGACTGCGCGAGCTGTGCAAGCTCGACGGGGCTCTGATCCTCGACAAGGACATGACCAAGATCCTGCGGGCCGGGGTGCAGCTGGTCCCGGACGCCTCGATCCACACGGAGGAGACGGGGACCCGGCACCGTACGGCGGACCGGGTCTCCAAGGCGTGCGGTTTCCCCGTCGTCTCGGTCTCCCAGTCCATGCGCCTGATCGCGCTGTACGTGGACGGGGAGCGGCGGGTCCTGGAGGAGTCCTCCGCGATCCTGTCCCGGGCCAACCAGGCGCTCGCCACGCTGGAGCGGTACAAGCTCCGCCTGGACGAGGTGGCGGGCACGCTCTCCGCGCTGGAGATCGAGGACCTGGTCACCGTCCGGGACGTGACGGCGGTGGCGCAGCGGCTGGAGATGGTGCGGCGGATCGCGACCGAGATCGCGGAGTACGTGGTCGAGCTCGGCACCGACGGACGGCTGCTGTCGCTCCAGCTGGACGAGCTGATCGCGGGCGTGGAGCCGGAGCGGGAGCTGGTGGTCCGGGACTATGTGCCCGAGCCGACGGCGAAACGGTCGCGCACGGTGGCGGAGGCGCTGACGGAGCTGGACGCGCTGAGCCACACGGAGCTGCTGGAGCTGCCGGTGGTGGCGCGGGCGCTGGGGTACAGCGGCTCGCCGGAGACGCTGGACTCGGCGGTCTCGCCGCGGGGCTTCCGGCTGCTGGCCAAGGTGCCGAGGCTGCCGGGGGCGATCATCGAGCGGCTGGTGGAGCACTTCGGCGGCCTCCAGAAGCTGCTGGCCGCGAGCGTGGACGACCTCCAGACCGTGGACGGGGTCGGCGAGGCGCGGGCACGGAGCGTGCGGGAGGGGCTCTCGCGGTTGGCGGAGTCGTCGATCCTGGAGCGGTACGTCTGAGCCGGCCGCACCAACCCAGCCCGTCCGGCGTTTGAGGACGGAACCCTCGGCCAAGGTGGGCGGTACGCGTCCGGCTCACCCGGGCCCGTACAGGCGACGCCCAACCACGTGCACGGTTCCGTCCTCAACCGCCGGACGGGCCGAAGTGGTGCCGGACGGGCCGGATGGTGGCCGGACGGGCCTGGAAGGGGCGCCGGACGGGCTGGGTTCGACTAGTCCTTCTTCAGGACGAAGGAGGCTCGGCGGAGTGGGGTGTCCGGGGCCTTGGCCTCCAGGAGGTACGTGCCGGGCCCGGCCTTCGTGGCCGGGGGCGTGGCGCAGTTGGGCGCGGAGCGGACGCGGTTCCAGTCCACCGTGTGCACGATCGTCGCTCCGGCCGGCACCTCGAAGAAGAGCGGGCCCGGGGTCGCGGGGCAGTCCTTCGAGGACCAGATCACGTCGTCGTTCTCCGGACCGGCCTCGGTGACCGTGAGCACCACGTTCTTCGGTCCGAGGTCGGCCTTGCAGGCGGCCGACGAGGTGTTGCGGGCGATGATCTCGAACTTGGGGCGGTCGTCGGGGCCGTACGTGACCTTCGTCCGCAGGGTCAGCTCCACCGCGCCCGGCTTGCAGTCGGGGAGCGTGGAGGTGGCCGGGACCTGCCGGCCCGCCGTGGAGCCGCCGCCCGAGCCCGCACCGCCGGTGCCGCCCGAACCGCCCGCGCCCGAACCGCCGTTGCCTGAACCGGCCGTGTCCGCGCCGCTGGTTGACGCACCGTCAGATCCCGTGCCGTCGCCGCCGGAACCGGTCGAGCCGCCCGAACCGCCGGACCCGTTCTCCCCGTCCGTATCGTCATCGCCATCGTCCGACTCGTCGCGCCCGCCCGGCCGTTGGCTGATCGCCGGGCCCGAGCTCGCCGGGCCGGGGGTGATCGACTTCACCGGGTCCGAGCCGCCGGGCTTGCCGTCGTTCTTGGTCCCGTCGGAGCCGGCCGAGGTGACCGCCCAGGCGATCAGGACCGCGAGGAGCGCAACCAGAAGCCCCGCTACCGCCCTTCGACGCCAGTAGATGCTGGAGGGAAGCGGACCGACCGGATTGCGCATAGATCCCACGGGCCAAACTGTACGAGAGATCGGGGCCGTCTCAGGCCCCACCCGCCGCTCCGGGCACAAGTTTTGCCGATCATCATCAAGTTTTGCCGATGATCATCACGGGAGCCGGTCGCGGGACCCGGTCACAGGGGACAGAACGGGTGGCGTTCCCGCCCCCGGGTCCGCCGCGCGGGCCGACACCCCCGTACTCGTGACACCCGTCCCGCCTTCCGTGCCAGGATCGTCAGTGCGATGACTGCCATGACTTCGACTTCCCCCCAGACGCCCCAGACGCCCCAGACGCCTCGGACGCCTGCCGCCGCCGTCTCCCTCCACACCCCCGTCATCGGGTGGTTCGAGCAGCACGCCCGCGACCTCCCCTGGCGCCGCCCCGAAGCGGGCGCCTGGGGGGTGATGGTCAGCGAGTTCATGCTGCAGCAGACCCCGGTGAACCGGGTCCTCCCGGTGTACGAGCAGTGGCTCGCCCGCTGGCCCCGCCCCGCCGACCTGGCCGCCGAGGCGCCCGGGGAAGCGGTCCGCGCCTGGGGCCGGCTCGGCTACCCGCGCCGCGCGCTGCGGCTGCACGGGGCCGCGCAGGCGATAACGGAACGGCACGGCGGCGACGTACCGAGCGAGCACGCCCAGCTCCTGGCGCTGCCCGGGATCGGCGAGTACACGGCGGCGGCCGTGGCCTCGTTCGCGTACGGGCAGCGGCACGCGGTGCTCGACACGAACGTCCGCCGGGTGTTCGCCCGCGCCGCCAACGGCATCCAGTACCCGCCGAACGCCACCACCGCCGCCGAGCGCAAGCTCGCCCGGGCCCTGCTGCCGGACGAGGACGAGCGGGCGGCGCGGTGGGCGGCGGCCACGATGGAGCTGGGCGCGCTCGTGTGCACCGCGCGCAACGAGGACTGTGACCACTGCCCGATCGCCTCGCAGTGCGCATGGCGGCTGGCCGGGAAGCCCGCGCACCAGGGGCCGCCGCGCAAGGGCCAGACGTACGCGGGGACCGACCGGCAGGTGCGGGGCCGGCTGCTCGCGGTGCTGCGCGATGCGCTCGACCCCGTACCCCAGGCCGCTCTGGACGCGGTGTGGGAGGAGCCGGTGCAGCGGGCCCGGGCGCTGGACGGGCTGGTGGCCGACGGTCTGGTCGAACCGCTGGCGGACGGCCGGTACCGGCTGCCGCTGACGTGAGCCGCTGACCTGGCTGCTTACGTGAGCCGCTGAACCGAGCCGCTGACGTGATGCGGTCCTGAACCTGCGCTGTTACACAACCGATGGACAGCCGTGCGTCGGCGTACGGCTGCTCCGCACAACCTCGTGACAACGCCTCCGTAGCGTCTCCGACAGCAGTACACGGGGATTCACGGGGACGGAGGCGGTTGTCATGGCGCAGGGCGAGGTGCTCGCGTTCGAGGACTACGTACGCACACGGCAGGAGGCGCTGCTGCGCAGCGCACGGCGTCTGGTGCCCGACCCCGTGGACGCGCAGGACCTGCTCCAGACCGCGCTGGTGCGGACGTACGGCCGCTGGGACGGCATCGCCGACAAGTCCCTCGCCGACGCCTATCTGCGCCGCGTCATGATCAACACCCGTACGGAGTGGTGGCGGGCGCGCAAGCTCGACGAGGTGCCCACCGAGCAGCTGCCCGACGCGAGCGTCGACGACGGCAGCGAGCAGCGCGCCGACCGCGCCCTGCTGATGGACATCCTCGGGATTCTGGCTCCGAAGCAGCGCAGCGTCGTCGTGCTGCGACACTGGGAGCAGATGAGTACGGAGGAGACGGCCGCGGCGCTCGGCATGTCGGCCGGTACGGTCAAGAGCACGCTGCACCGGGCACTGGCCCGGCTGCGGCAGGAGCTGGAGAGCCGTGAGCTGACGAGCCGCGAGGCGGTCGCGCGGGAGACCGGGGGCCACCGGAGTGCGGCGCCCGCCGCCACCGGCCGGGTTCCGGCCCAGCGGTCGAAGGTCACCTCCGTCGTGGGGGCGCGGGCGCAGCGGAACGGGCGTCATGACGAGCGGGGGCGGGAGCGGTGCGCGGCCTGACAGGCAGCAGCGACGGCAGCGGTAGCAGCGGGACGGGTACCGACGACGCGGGTACCGACGACGGGGGAACCCCCGGGAGACCTCGCCGGAACGGCAGGTTCCGGGCGGGTATGGCGGCGAGTGGTACGGCCCTGGCCGGACTCGCCGCCTTCGGGCTGTTCGGCGTCGCCTGCTCCACCGGCGGCACCGGCACCCGCGACGAGGGCCCCGCCGGGAGTCAGCCGGTCGCCCAGGTCTCCCCCCGGCCCACCCCCTCCGGCACGGCCCCCGTCACCCGGCGCGTCAACGCCGTGGCCCTCATCAAGGGCGACCCCACGGTGAGCGAGCGGGTCAGGGAGGGTCTGGAGCCCTGCGAGGGCAAGGCGTATCCGGTCGACACCTCCTACGGCTCGCTGACCGGCGGCCCGTCCGCCGATGTCGTGGTCAACGTGATGAGCTGCGCCGATGCGGTGGGGGTCGGGATGGGGACGTACGTCTACCGCGCGCGCGAGGACGGCTCGTACGAGAACGTCTTCATGGTCGAGGTCCCCGCCGTCTACGGAACCATCGACCGGGGCGACCTCGTGGTGACGACCCAGGTCTACGGGGCAAAGGACCCGATCGACTACCCGTCCGGCTCCGACGTGGTCACCTACCGTTGGGCCAACGGGCGCTTCACCGAGCACGACCGGGTGCACAACGACTTCAGCCCTGCCATCGACGGCACGGAAGGCGAGCTGCCCACACAGGCGGAACCGGTGGAACCCGTGGAACCGGGCGGGCCGACGGAACCCGACCGGAACTGAAGACCCGGAACCGAAGACCCGGCGAGCGGGAACGGAAAGCGAGAGACAGGCGCCATGGCCGAGACCCACGTCCTCTTCGTCGAGGACGACGATGTCATCCGTGAGGCCACCCAGCTCGCTCTGGAGCGGGTCGGCTTCACGGTCACCGCGATGCCCGACGGCCTCTCCGGCCTGGAGGCCTTCCGGGCCGACCGGCCGGACATCGCGCTGCTCGACGTGATGGTGCCGGGGCTCGACGGGGTGAGCCTGTGCCGCCGCATCCGGGACGAGTCGACCGTGCCCGTGATCATGCTCTCCGCGCGGGCCGACTCGATCGACGTGGTGCTCGGCCTGGAGGCGGGGGCCGACGACTACGTCACCAAGCCCTTCGACGGGGCGGTCCTGGTCGCCCGCATCCGTGCCGTACTGCGCCGCTTCGGCCATGCGGCCGGGCCGGAGGGCGGCACGGGCCAAGGGGGTACGGAAGCGGAGGCCGGGGGGCTCGGCGGGGTGCTGGTCTTCGGTGACCTGGAGGTCGACACGGACGGCATGGAGGTGCGGCGCGGCGGCGAGCAGGTGGCGCTGACGCCCACCGAGATGCGGCTGCTGCTGGAGTTCTCCTCCGCCCCCGGCACCGTACTCTCCCGCGACAAGCTCCTGGAGCGGGTCTGGGACTACGGCTGGGGCGGCGACACCCGGGTCGTGGACGTGCACGTCCAGCGGCTGCGCACCAAGATCGGCCAGGACCGGATCGAGACGGTCCGCGGCTTCGGCTACAAGCTGCGCGGATGAGGCAGTCGGGGGTGGGGCGGCCGGTGAGGTGCCCATGAAACGACTGGCCCTGCGGACCGGTGTCCGCTGGAAGATCAGCATCGCCATCGCCGCCGTCGGCGCGCTCATCGCGGTGGCGCTGAGCCTGGTGGTGCACAACGCGGCCCGGGTCTCCATGATCGAGAACGCCCGCGAGGTGCAGCTGGAGCGGCTGCTGGGCGCGCAGCGGTTCTACGAGGCGACGGGCATGCAGAAGAGCGCGCCCAAGTTCGGCGCGAAGCTCAACGATCCGGCGATCCCGCCGAGCCTGCGCGACGAGGTCCGCAAGAACCGGCGCGCCACGCATGTGGCACAGACCGCCGACGGGGTACCCGATGTGTGGGCGGCCGTTCCGCTGGCCAACGGGGACGTGCTCTCGCTGCACACCCGGTTCGCGGACCGGTCCGCCACGATCATGGACGATCTGGACCGGGCCCTGATCATCGGCTCGGTCTCCGTGGTCTTCGTCGGCAGTGCGCTCGGCGTCCTCATCGGCGGCCAGCTCTCGCGCCGGCTGCGGAAGGCGGCGGCCGCGGCGGGCCGGGTCGCCGAGGGCCACACCGATGTACGGGTCCGGGAGGCCGTGGGCGGGGTCGTCCGTGACGAGACGGACGAGCTGGCGCGGGCGGTCGACGCGCTGACCGACGCCCTGAACGAGCGGATCGAGGCGGAGCGCCGGGTCACCGCCGATATCGCCCATGAGCTGCGCACCCCGGTCACCGGGCTGCTCACGGCGGCCGAGCTGCTGCCGCCGGGCCGCCCGACCGAGCTGGTACGGGACCGGGCCCAGGCGATGCGGACGCTGGTCGAGGACGTGCTGGAGGTGGCCCGGCTGGACAGCGCCTCGGAGCGGGCGGAGCTCCAGGAACTGCCGCTCGGGGAGTTCGTCAGCCGGCGGGTCGGGCTGCTGGACCCGGATGTGACCGTGCGGGTGGTGCACGAGTCGTGGGTCTCCACGGACCCGCGCCGCCTGGAGCGCATCCTCGGCAATCTGCTCGGCAACGCGGCCAAGCACGGCTCCACCCCGGTGGAGGTCACGGTGGAGGGCCGGGTGGTACGGGTCCGGGACCACGGTCCGGGGTTCCCGGAGGAGCTGCTGCGGGACGGGCCGAGCCGGTTCCGTACGGGCTCCATGGACCGGGCGGGGCACGGGCACGGTCTTGGCCTGACGATCGCGGCGGGCCAGGCGAGGGTGCTGGGGGCCCGGCTGACCTTCCGGAACGCGGCGCCCTCGGGTGCGGCGGAGGGCGCGGGGGGTGCGATCGCGGTGCTGTGGCTGCCGGAGCACGCGCCGACGGCGACGGGGAGCTTTCCGGTGCTGCGGGTGGCGGAGCAGCGGCAGGGGTGAGCCCGTGCCCCTTTATCACTGGGCTTCACCGGTCTTCGCCGGGCTTCGCTGGTTTTCACTGGGCTTCACCGGGCTTCACCGGGCGGTACAACGCCGACGGCGACCCCGAGGAGTGAGCCGTGAGGCTGTCCTCGACGTCGCCGTCGGTCGGGTGACCCGGGCGCACGCCCCGGGTACCGGGGTGTAACGGGTCCACTGACTCTGTTCGGTTGTGCTGCGCGCCCGCCGGACGCTGGCGGTTGCCGGTCTCCGGCGGGGCCGCGCGGTTACGCCGGCCGGATCAGATGGAGACGTGCACCGAGCGCAGGAACGCGGCCGGGTTCAGCGCGGAGCCGTAGTTCGGGGTGGTGCGGATCTCGAAGTGCAGGTGCGGGCCGCTGGAGTTCCCGGTGTTGCCGGACAGGGCGATGTTCTGGCCCGTCTTGACGTGCTGGCCGATCTTCACGTTGATCTTCGACAGGTGCGCGTACTGCGAGTACTTGCCGTTGGCGTGCTTGACCACGACGGCGTTGCCGTACGCGGGGCCGTCGCCGCCGCCGTTCGGGCCGGCCTTCACGACGGTGCCGGTGTGGACAGCCGAGACCGGGGTGCCGACCGGCACGGCGAAGTCCTGGCCGGAGTGCTTGGCGGCCCAGCGGGCGCCACCGGTGCCGTAGCTGGCGGTCAGCGTGTACTTCTTGACCGGGGACTTCCAGGAGGCGGCGTTCTTCTTGGCCGCCTTCTTCTTGTCCTCGGCCTTCTTCTTCGCGTCGGAGGCCTTCTTGGCCGCCGTCTTCTTGGCCGCCTCGGCGGCCTTGCCCTGCGCGGCCGCCTGCTGGGCGACCGACTCGGCAGCGGAACCCGGGGCAAGGGCGGCGGCACCGGTGGTACCGGACGCGAACGCCGTGCCCGCACCCAGCACCACGGACGCTCCCAGGCCGGCGGCCAGGACGGCGCCGCGGATACGGGAGGCGGTCGGGCGGATGGTGTGCTGGTTCGTTGCGCGCTTCATACGGTGAAGTCCTCCGAAGGTGAGTGGACCCGGCGTGCTGTCCGGGCTTGCTCAACCTTGGTAACCCGCACCCCCGCCGATGCTCAAACACCCCATCTACGAAGAAAAGCCGTAGAGAGGACCCGTGGAATTCGTTGCGGTTGGTCCCTTTCGAGCAGGCCCGGAAGCCTTCGGAATCCTTCGGCCGGAGAGGGTTTAACCCCTGTTCCGTGCGTACTTTTCCGGACATCGCGCCGCGATCCGGCTGTATCGGACGAAACCTCGGAACGGCCTGCCGGGGCCGGGCCCAAGGTCCCTCCGCCGATCATGGCGCCATCTCCTAGCGCGGGTAGTAGGCCTGTTTCGGCCTGTGCGCCTTGTCACCGCCACTGGGACCTAAGTCCTTCCGATTCGGGACCTTCGGCCTGCTACATCACTACGCTGACGGGAAAGCGGCACCGCACCCCTGGGGGACCACCATGACGGCCGAGAGCACCCATGACCTGGACGGCATCGAGCTCGCCGATGCCGTCGAATCCATCCGCAACCAGCTGGTGGAGGCGGCGGCGCGGGGCACGGACCGGCCCCTCGCCTTCGCGGTCGGGGACATCCAGATGGAGTTCACCCTCGAACTGCGCAAGGAGGCCAAGGCGGGCGGCAAGGTGAAGGCCTGGGTGGTCGAGGCGGGCGCCGACGCCTCCCGCGCCACGGGCCGCACCCACAAGGTGGCCTTCACCCTGAGCCCGCGGAACGCGGTGACCGGGGAGGCGTGGGAGGTCGGGACGGAGGACGACGGGTCCACGGCGGGGTTCGGGGACGGGGCGGGCAGGCAGTGAGCGCGCTGCCTGCGTCTGCCACCCACCCCGGCGACCGTACGGTGGCCGTCTTCGGCGCCCGCCAGGGCAGCGGCGTCCTCCTCACCGACCGGCTGGTCCTGACCTGCGCCCATGTCGTGAAAACCGGGTCCGTCCTTGTGGCCCACCCAGCCGTCCCGGACCGCGTACGGGCCACCGTCGCCTGGATCGACTACCGGCTGGACGTGGCCCTCCTGGAGGCCACCGAGCCGGTGCGGCAGGTCCCCCCGGTCCGGTTCGGCGTGGTGGACACCCGCCAGGCCATCCCCGGCTGCGAGATCACCGGCTTTCCGCAGGTCCAGCGTTACGGCCCCGACAAGCGGCTGGAGGCCGACCAGTACACGGCGACGGTCCTGCCCATGGCGGGCCGGGTCCGTGACCTGCTGGTCTGCGAACTGGACTCCCCGCCCGCCGCCCGCCCGGACGACGAGCCCCCAGCCCTGTCGGGCCTCTCCGGCGGCCCGGTCTTCATGGGGGACGTGCTCCTGGGCATCGCCCGCCAGGTCCCGCTCCGGCGCGAGGGCCGCCGGGTCGAATGCGTACCGCTCGGCCCGGTCCTCACGGCGGAGCTCGTCGGGCAGGCCTACCGCAGGTCAGGCATCAAACTGCGCATGGAACGAATCCACGGCAGTTTCCCGGGGGACCAGCGGTACGAGGCGGAGTACGCGCAGGCCCTGGGCGCCAAGTACCGCCGTACGAAGATCTTCGGCCTGGACGAGCTGAGCCGGCACGACTCCGAATGGGACCTGGACACCGCCTACCTCAGCCTGGAGGCCCAGGCACAGGACCGGGCACAGGACCGGGCCGCGCGAGGCCGGGAGGCCCCGGAACAGGTCCCGCCCCTCCCTCAGCGCATCGACGCCCTCCTCTCCGACCGCCCCCGGGTCCTGCTGCGCGGCGACGCGGGGGCCGGGAAGACGACCCTGCTGTGGTGGCTGGCCGCCCACTCCTCGGCCCGCACCCTCGACCACGACCTGGCCCCGCTGAACGGCCTGGTCCCCTTCGTCGTACCCCTGCGCACCCTGCGCGCTCGCGGCGGTACGTTCCCGGGGCCGGCTGAGCTGTCCGGCGCTGCGGGCCTGGTGATCGACACGCCCCCGGAAGGCTGGGCGGGCCGGGTCCTGGAGTCCGGGCGGGCGCTGCTGCTGGTGGACGGCCTGGACGAGGTGCCGCCGGAGGACCGGGAACAGGCGCACGACTGGCTGTCGCAGCTCCTGGCCCGCTACCCGGGGACCCGGTGTGTGGCGACCGTACGGCCCCTGGCCATCGAGCCGGACTGGCTGCGGTCGGAGGACTTCGCGGAGTTACGCCTCCTGCCGATGCGGAACGAGGACATCCAGGAGTTCGTGGCCTCCTGGCACCGGGCCGCCCGGCTCTCCGAGCAGGGTGACGCCGACCGCCTGGACGAACTGGAACGCGGCCTCTCCCACCAGTTCGACCAGAACCCCACGCTCCGTGACCTGGCCCGTACGCCGCTGCTCTGCGCGGTGATCTGCGCCCTGCACCGCCGCCGTGACGGCTTCCTCCCGGAGACCCGGTGGAGCCTGTACCGCTCGGCGCTGGAAATGCTCCTGGGCCACCGCGACCGCCGCCGCCGGATCGGCGACCCCGAGGGTGTCGAGCTGACCGTCGAGGAACACACCCAGCTCCTCCAGCGCATCGCGGTCTGGCTGGTCCGCGAGGGGCAGTCGGAGTTCACCCGCGAACAGGCCCTGCACCAGCTCGGCCGGGCGCTGACGGGGATGGAGCGGGTGAGCGCCCAGGGCCCGCCCGCGAGGATCCTCACGCACCTGCTGAACCGCAGCGGCCTGCTCCAGCAACACGCCGACGACACCTACCAGTTCATCCACCGCACCTTCCAGGACTACCTGGCGGCCAAGGAGTTCGTCGAGGGCGACCACCTCAACGAACTGCTGCGCCACGCGGACGAGGAGACCTGGCAGGACGTGCTCCTCCTGGCGGCGGGGCACTGCGGGCGGCGCGAACTCGCTTCGTTGATACGGGGTTTGCTGGACGCGGGGCTGCGGCACGAGGCCGGCACGGCGGACCGCACCGCCGTCCATGTCCTGGCCGCTCTGTGCGCGCAACACGCGACCTGGCTGGACGGCCCGGTGCGGGCAGCGGTCCGGGAGAGCACGGCGGCGCTCTTCCCGCCGACCAGCGACAGCCAAGTACGTTCCCTGGCCCGGCTGGGACCGGCGGCGCTGGCGTTCCTGCCCGATCCGCACACGGTGTCCGATGCGGAGGCGGACGCCTCGTACGTGGTCGGCCTGATCCTGAGCATCGGGGGAACTCCCGCGGTTCCCCACGCCCGCGAGTGGGCGCTTGCCCACCCCACACTGGGCCCCACCTTTGTGCACAGGTGGAACCGCTTTCCGCCCGAGGAGTACGCCGCCGAGGTGCTGGCTCACTGCGACCTCAGGCGCGCGGTCGTCTCCGTGAACGACCGGAGACAGCTGAGGGCGCTGAGCCACCTTCCGCCCCTGTTCGCCCTGTCGCTGCGCCTGGAGCTGTCCGATACGGAGATCGGTGCGGCGCTGGAGGGCATCCGGCTCGAAGGGCTCTTCCTGAGAAGGCCCGCCCGGCTCACCGGCCTCTCGTTCCTGAACACCGTCGCGGACCACCTGTCGTTGCTGGACATCGGGCGCTCCCCGGCGATCCGGGATTTCACGCCGCTCGCCGGGCTCCACAAGCTCAGGGTCCTGTTCCTGGACGCCGAGGGGACGCGTCCGGGGGACCTGGCGCCGCTGGCCGACCCGCCCGGTCTGTCGCACCTCGTACTGAACAACCTCGGGGCCGGCCGACTGAGCGAGATCCCGGCCCACCCCGGTGTCACCGGCATGAGGGTGACCGGCCGGCATCCGCTCGTCCTGGACGGACTCGACGCCTGGAAATCGCTCAGGGAGCTGGAGGTCTCGGAGCTCGCCGCGTTCGACGACGCCCTCGACGCGCTGCGGGAGCATCCCCGGATCAGCGTTCTCGGCCTCACCGCCTTCCCCTGGGCGCACCGACCGGTCCGCTCGGTGTCCGTGCCCACCGTCCAGGAGCTGTCCGTACAGGCCCCTGACCACGGTGGGGATCTCGGGATGCTGCGGCCGCTGTTCCCCGAGGTCTTGGATCTCGCGCTGGACGCCTCCGCCCTTCACGTACTGGACCTCACGCCGCTGCACTCCTGGCCGGGCCTGCGGGTCCGGGTCACGGGGCTGCCCGAGCAGCGCCTGATCGGGGCGGAGGAGCTGGGCGACCGGCTCGACGCCTCTCCTGGCTGAGAAACGGACGCCTCTCCCGGCTGACGAACGTACGGAAAAGGGGCTGCCCCGGACCCGGCCGTAAAGCCGATTCCGGGGCAGCCCCTTCACACACGCTCGGGCTCACGCCCTACCTGCGCGTCACGCGTCCTTCGTCAGGTTCGGGCCGGCGCCGCCTGCCGCCTGCTCGATCGGGGGGACGTCGGGCAGAGCCGACTTCTCCTCGCCGCGGAACGAGAACTTCTTGTCGTCGCCCTCGCCCTCGACGCCGACGACCACGATGTGACCGGGGCGCAGCTCACCGAAGAGGATCTTCTCGGAGAGGACGTCCTCGATCTCGCGCTGGATCGTCCGGCGCAGCGGCCGGGCGCCCATCACGGGGTCGTAGCCCTTCTTCGCCAGGAGCGACTTGGCCTCGGAGCTGAGCTCGATGCCCATGTCCCGGTCCTTGAGCCGCTCGTCGACCTTGGCGAGCATGAGGTCGACGATCTGGATGATGTCTTCCTCGGTCAGCTGGTGGAAGACCACCGTGTCGTCGACACGGTTGAGGAATTCCGGCCGGAAGTGCTGCTTGAGCTCTTCGTTGACCTTGACCTTCATGCGCTCGTAGTTCGTCTTGACGTCGCCCTGGGCGGCGAAGCCCAGGTTGAAGCCCTTGGAGATGTCCCGGGTCCCGAGGTTGGTCGTCATGATGATGACCGTGTTCTTGAAGTCCACGACCCGGCCCTGGGAGTCGGTCAGGCGACCGTCCTCCAGAATCTGGAGCAGGGAATTGAAGATATCGGGGTGGGCCTTCTCGACCTCGTCGAAGAGGACGACGGAGAACGGCTTGCGGCGCACCTTCTCGGTGAGCTGGCCGCCCTCCTCGTAGCCCACGTAGCCGGGGGGCGAACCGAAGAGGCGGGAAACCGTGTGCTTCTCGCTGAACTCCGACATGTCGAGGGAGATCAGCGCGTCCTCGTCGCCGAAGAGGAATTCGGCGAGCGTCTTGGAGAGCTCGGTCTTACCGACACCGGACGGACCGGCGAAGATGAACGAGCCACCGGGGCGCTTCGGGTCCTTCAGACCGGCCCGCGTACGGCGGATCGCCTGCGAAAGGGCCTTGATGGCGTCCTTCTGCCCGATGACGCGCTTGTGGAGCTCGTCCTCCATGCGCAGCAGACGGGAGGACTCCTCCTCCGTCAGCTTGAAGACCGGGATACCGGTCGCCGTGGCCAGGACTTCGGCAATGAGCTCGCCGTCGACCTCGGCGACGACGTCCATGTCGCCGGCCTTCCACTCCTTCTCCCGCTTGGCCTTCGCCGCCAGCAGCTGCTTCTCCTTGTCACGGAGGGAAGCCGCCTTCTCGAAGTCCTGGGAGTCGATGGCCGACTCCTTGTCGCGGCGGACGCCCGCGATCTTCTCGTCGAACTCGCGGAGGTCCGGCGGCGCGGTCATCCGGCGGATGCGCATCCGGGAACCGGCCTCGTCGATCAGGTCGATCGCCTTGTCCGGCAGGAAGCGGTCCGAGATGTACCGGTCCGCCAGGGTCGCGGCCTGGACGAGGGCCTCGTCCGTGATGGAGACCCGGTGGTGGGCCTCGTAACGGTCGCGCAGACCCTTCAGGATCTCGATGGTGTGCGGCAGCGACGGCTCCGCGACCTGGATCGGCTGGAAGCGGCGCTCAAGAGCGGCGTCCTTCTCCAGGTGCTTGCGGTACTCGTCGAGCGTGGTGGCACCGATGGTCTGGAGCTCGCCCCGGGCCAGCATGGGCTTCAGGATCGAAGCCGCGTCGATGGCGCCCTCGGCGGCACCCGCACCGACCAGCGTGTGGAGCTCGTCGATGAACAGGATGATGTCGCCGCGGGTGCGGATCTCCTTGAGGACCTTCTTCAGGCGCTCCTCGAAGTCACCCCGGTACCGCGAACCGGCGACCAGGGCGCCGAGGTCCAGGGTGTAGAGGTGCTTGTCCTTGAGGGTCTCGGGCACCTCGCCCTTGACGATCGCCTGGGCCAGGCCCTCGACGACCGCCGTCTTGCCGACACCGGGCTCGCCGATGAGGACCGGGTTGTTCTTGGTCCGGCGGGAGAGCACCTGCATGACCCGCTCGATCTCCTTCTCGCGCCCGATGACCGGGTCGAGCTTGGATTCACGAGCGGCCTGGGTGAGGTTCCGGCCGAACTGGTCGAGCACCAGGGAGGTGGAGGGCGTGCCCTCCGCAGGGCCGCCCGCGGCCGCCGTCTCCTTGCCGCCCGAGTATCCGGAAAGCAGCTGGATGACCTGCTGCCGGACCCGGTTCAGGTCGGCGCCCAGCTTCACGAGGACCTGGGCGGCGACGCCCTCGCCCTCGCGGATCAGGCCGAGCAGGATGTGCTCGGTGCCGATGTAGTTGTGGCCCAGCTGAAGGGCCTCGCGGAGCGACAGCTCCAGGACCTTCTTGGCTCGCGGAGTGAAGGGGATGTGCCCGGAAGGAGCCTGCTGCCCCTGCCCGATGATCTCCTCCACCTGCTGGCGGACCGCCTCGAGCGAAATCCCGAGGCTCTCCAGGGCCTTAGCGGCGACACCCTCACCCTCGTGGATCAGGCCCAGGAGGATGTGCTCGGTGCCGATGTAGTTGTGGTTGAGCATCCGGGCTTCTTCCTGAGCCAGGACGACAACCCGCCGCGCGCGGTCGGTGAACCTCTCGAACATCGTTAATCGCTCCTCAGAGCGGTCGGTCAGTGAGGGGTCGGTCCCCTCCCAGTCCTTCCGCATGCTAGTCCCGCAGGACGGGACAGCTCATTCCAACTGCCGACATCCGTCCGGATCACCCCGCACCGGGCGGGGATTCTTACTGCCGAACAGCTGACAACTGCTCCAACCCGATGGTGCGAGACGATGTTCCCGCAGGCCAGGCAGATACCCCTTTCGCCAGTACGCCGATGGCGAACGTGAGACGCCTCGGCCAGCGTGTCGCCCCTTCCCACTAGGAAAGTCTTACCCGCAATCACTGACAGTCCATGCGGCGCGCCCCGGTTCCCTCCGCTACGGGCGAACAACCTTGCGCTGCTGAACGCTCCTGCGCGCCCCTACGAGCCGGACACAACGTGATCATCCGGCGACAACGCGTAACTTCGGTGGCGGTCCGGCGGTTCAACGGACATGGCCGTCACCGTCCCGCCGCCCCGATCGTCACCCGATGCCGGGCCGGATCCCGTCGCCGATGCCGGACCGGATCCCGTCGTCGATGCCGGACCGGATCCCGTCGCCGGGGCCGTTTCCGGGACCGTCTCCGAGGCAGTCGCCGGGGCCGACGCCGTCGTCCGGTGGACCGCCCGGTGGTACGAGCACGAGCTCGGCTGGACCACCGAGGGACGCGCTCCGGTGCGGCTGCTCACGGGGCTCTGCTTCGACGTGCTGGAACTTCCCGCCGAGGCCGGTCACGCGCTGCTGCGCCGTCCGGTGCGGACCGGGCCGGTGCTGCTGGCCGGCGGGCGGATGGGGCTGCTGGTCGCCACGGGGGGCGCCGATGAGCTGCCGGGGCTGCTCGACTGGCTGGAGTGGGGCCCGATCGACCTCGATCTGACCGCCGTGGGGGCGGGGGGCCGGATCACGGCTCCGTCACCCCGGGGTGGTGCGGGCTCGCCGGGGGCCGCCGTATGGCTGCGGCCCCCCGAGCCGAGGTGCGCGGCCGGGCCGGCGCTTCCCGCTCTCGCGGGCTTCGGGAGCAGCGGTGGGGATGCCCCCGATCTCGTACGCCTGGTGGACGCGGCGGCGACGGAGTGCCATCGGGTCCGGTTGTCGCATGCCCGGGCCGGGCTGCTGGACGACAGTCCGGCAGGTCAGCCGTTGGCCTTCTCGTAAGCCTCACGGATCTCGGCGGGAACGCGGCCGCGGTCATTCACGTTGTGGCCGTTCTCCCGCGCCCAGCGGCGGATTTCGGCGGTGTCCTTGTTGCCCCCGGCCACGGCGCGGCCCTTGCCCCGGCCCGTGGCGGCGCGGCCACCGGTACGGCGGCCACCCTTGGTGTAGGGCTCGAGAAGACCACGGAGCTTGTCCGCATTGGCCGTGGTGAGGTCGATCTCGTAGGTCTTGCCGTCGAGCGCGAACGTCACGGTCTCGTCCGCCTCGACACCGTCGAGGTCATCGACAAGAAGGACCTGAACCTTCTGTGCCACGGGATTTCCTTTCATCGAAAATGGAGTACGCGGAAAGGAAACCGCTTTTCTCGGGAAAACACAAACCCCCGGGAGAGGTTCAGGGGTTCAAGAACACGGGAAACGTGCGCGATTCGGACATAGGGATGCACGGCTTCCGCACTCACAGGTGCAGAAGCATCCGACTGTTGCCCAAGGTGTTCGGCTTCACTCGTTCGAGACCCAGGAACTCTGCGACGCCCTCGTCGTAGGAACGCAGCAGCTCACTGTAGACATCTGTGTCGACCGGTGTCTCTCCGATCTCGACGAACCCGTGCTTGGCGAAGAAGTCCACTTCGAAGGTGAGGCAGAAAACCCTGCGCACTCCCAGCCAGCGGGCGGTCTGGAGAAGCTTCTCCAGTACGTGATGCCCCACCCCGGCGCCCTTGATGCGGGGGTCGACGGCGAGAGTACGGACTTCCGCGAGGTCTTCCCACATCACGTGGAGAGCGCCGCAGCCGATGACCCGGGCGTCCTCGTCGCGTTCCGCGACCCAGAACTCCTGGATGTCCTCGTAAAGGGTGACGGTGGCTTTGTCGAGCAGGATGCCGCCGGACACGTACCCGTCGAGGAGTCGGCGCACGGAAGGCACATCACTCGTCCTGGCACGTCGGACGGTGATGGCGGGCTTATTTACCGACGGGTCGGTATGAAAATCGCTATCCGGTTCGGTTTGCGGCTGCTCTGAGGACATGCCCCGACGCTATCGCCCGCTCTCCGGCTCCGTGTCATCGGCCGGGGCGGCGCCTTCGGAGGCTCCGGCGGTCGGTTCTCCCAGGTCGGCTGCGGGATTGCCCGTCGGATTGTCCGCGGAGTTGTCGGCCGGACCGGGGGAAACCATACGGACGGCATCCTGAAGGGCTTCGCGCTGCTCGGGCGACATCATGCCGAAGAAGGCGACAAGGGCGGCGGCGGGGTTGTCACTGCGTGACCAGGCTTCGTTCATCAGTGCGGCCGAGTAGGCGGCCCTGGTGGAGACGGCCGTATATCGATATGCGCGGCCGTCGACTTCCCTGCGGACCCAGCCCTTCTGATGGAGATTGTCCATTACCGTCATCACCGTCGTGTAGGCGATGGACCGTTCCTGCTGGAGGTCCTCAAGGACTTCCCGCACGGTGACCGGACGGTTCCATTGCCAGACGCGGGTCATCACGGCGTCTTCCAGCTCTCCCAATGGGCGGGGCACAGGATCACTTTAGTACCAGATGTCCCGAATGGTGGGTTATTTATGGAGCCAAAAGAGCGCACGGCTCTCATGAGCCGTGCGCTCCAGGGGGTGCGCGCCGGGGAGTCCCGCGGGGCCGGTGGACGGCTTCCGCCGTCAGGCATTCTCCGGACGAGCGGTCTGCTTTGCCGATTCCGCGCGGGCGATCGCCGCGTCCACGGCGTCGTCCTCCTTGGTCTTGTTCGGACCGCCCTGACTCTTGACGATCGTCACGACCACACCGATGAAGAAGACGGCCATCACCACGGGGGGCACGAGCGCGGATACGTAGTCCATGTTGTCCAGAGTAGCGAGCCCCGTACGCCCGGGACGCGGCGACCTCCCGTGTCCTTCCGGAGGCCGCCGCGTCCCGGGCGGTGCCGTATGCGCGGCCGGGATCAGCCCGCCGCGCGCTCCTCCTCCTGCGGGGGCGGGGCGGGACGGCGGCGGGGCGGGAAGACCTCGCCGGGCGTGGGCACCGGGCGCTTCGGGGCGGGCGTACGGCCCGGAGCGGGGGCGGCCGGGGCCTTGGGGCGTTCCGCCTCCCGGTCGGCCGCCCGGCCGCCGGGCAGGGCGAGCAGGCGGCTGCGGGGGCCGGGGGCGGCCAGGGCGGCGGAGCGACCGGCGAGCCGGGCCCGTACGGAGCGCTCCGCGAGGATCTGGCAGCGCTCCAGCAGGGCTGCGGCGAGCGGTTTCCCGCGCAGGGCGCGCAGGGCCGCCAGATCGTCGGGGCGGGGGTCGTAACCGGCCGCCAGGGCGTCCTGGAGGAGCTCCAGATAGCCGGTGACGGAGCCGGGGAGGGCGTCGCGGTAGCGGGCGAGGTCGGCGAGGAGGAACGCTCGCAGCCGACCCGCCTCCCCGACCGCCTCGTCCACGGAGCCCGCGAGCCGCAGGCAGTCCTGGACATCCTCGTCGGACAGGGGCATGGGGTGGAGGGCGATGGCGAGGGCACGTCGGAGCACCCGCAGCTCGTCCGCGCTGAACGCCATGCCGCCTCGTGAACCGTAGGGCGTGGGCATAACGCGACAATACGTGCTAAATGGACAAAATCCGTTTAACTGGTCGTCGGTGGCGCGGCGCGCCAGGACGGTCCGCAGGACCCCGCTCCCGGCCGTCCCCGCAGGTGCGCCGGGCTCCTGCGGGCCCGCCCCCTACGACCGGGACACGTTCCGCTCGTAGACCAGGCGCAGCCCGATGAGCGTCAGCCACGGCTCGTGCTCGTCGATGACGGAGGACTCCCCCAACACCATCGGAGCAAGGCCGCCGGTCGCGATCACCGTGACGTCGTCCGGGTCGGCGGTCAGCTCCTTCTTCATCCGGGCCACCACCCCGTCGACCTGGCCCGCGAAGCCGTAGACGATGCCGGACTGCATGGCCTCGACGGTGTTCTTGCCGATCACACTGCGCGGCCGGGCCAGCTCGATCTTGCGGAGCTGGGCACCCTTGACGCCGAGCGCCTCCACGGAGATCTCGATACCGGGGGCGATGACCCCGCCCGTGTACTCCCCGCGTGCGGAGACCGCGTCGAAGGTGGTGGCGGTGCCGAAGTCGACGACGATCGCCGGGCCCCCGTACAGCTCGACGGCGGCGACCGCGTTGATGATGCGGTCCGCGCCGACCTCCTTGGGGTTGTCCATCAGGACCGGCACACCGGTCTTGACGCCGGGCTCGACGAGGACGGCCGGGACGTCCCCGTAGTAGCGGCGGGTGACCTCGCGCAGCTCGTGCAGGACGGAGGGGACGGTCGCGCAGATCGCGATGCCCTCGATGCCGTCGCCCAGCTCCATGCCGAGCAGCGGGTGCATGCCCATCAGGCCCTGGAGCAGGACCGCGAGCTCGTCGGCGGTGCGGCGGGCGTCGGTGGAGATCCGCCAGTGCTCGACGATCTCCTCGCCGTCGAAGAGGCCGAGGACCGTGTGCGTGTTGCCGACGTCGATGGTGAGCAGCATCAGGCGTCGGCCCCGTCGGTGTCGGTGGCGTCTGCCTCGCGGAAGTCCAGGCCGATGTCGAGGATCGGCGAGGAGTGGGTGAGCGCCCCGACGGCCAGGTAGTCCACGCCCGCGTCCGCGTAGGCGCGGGCCGAGTCGAGGGTGAGGCGGCCGGAGGACTCCAGGATCGCGCGGCCGTCGACCAGGGCCACCGCCTCGGCGGTCTCCGCCGGGGTGAAGTTGTCCAGCAGGATCAGGTCGGCGCCCGCGTCCAGCACCTCGCGGACCTGCTCCAGCGTGTCCACCTCGACCTCGATGGGCAGGTCGGGGAACTCGGCGCGGACCCGCTTGAACGCCTCCGCGACCCCGCCCGCCGCGATGACGTGGTTGTCCTTGACCAGGGCCGCGTCGGAGAGCGACATCCGGTGGTTGACGCCGCCGCCGCACCGTACGGCGTACTTCTCCAGCGCGCGCAGCCCCGCCGTCGTCTTGCGGGTGTCGCGGACCTGGGCCTTGGAGCCCTCCAGCACGTCCGCCCAGGCGCGGGTGGCGGTCGCGATGCCGGAGAGGCGGCAGAGCAGGTTCAGCGCGCTGCGCTCGCCGGTCAGCAGGTCGCGGGTGCGGGTGGTGACGGTCAGCAGCTTCTGGCCGGGGGCGACCCGCTCGCCGTCCTCGACATGCCGCTCGACCTCGAACTCCTCGGTGCAGACGATCGACAGGACCGCCTCGGCGACCCGCAGCCCGGCCACCACACCCGCCTCGCGGGCGGTGAAGTCGCCGGTGATCACGGCGTCCTCGGGGACGGTCGCCACGGTCGTGACGTCCACCCCGCCGTCGAGGTCCTCCTCGATCGCCACATGGGCGACATCCTCGACCTGGACGGGGTCGAGCCCCGCCTCGGCCAGCAGCAGGGCGAGCGCGGGGTCCAGGCCGCACTCCAGGGCGTCGGGGTCGAAGCCCTCACCGCAGCCGCAGTCGTCGCCGCAGCCATCGGAGGGCTCGGCGGATGTGGGCGCGCCGACCCGGATCAGCGGTACGTCCACAGGTGTGGGGCGCGGATTCTCTTCGGGCGTGGACACGGTTGCGGCTCCTCGGGGGCGTGGCGGGTGGTGCGGTGCTTCTCTGTCCGGGTGCGGCCGCTGTTCGGGGGCGGCCGCTGTCGCGGTGCGGGTGCGGCTCGCGCCGCTGCTGTCAGCAGTCTGCTCAATCCGCCGGGCGTACGGGCGGGAATGCGGCGGTCTCCGTACGGTGGACGACCGGGGTGCGGTCGGCGGCGATACGGACGACCAGGTGGCGGCGCCAGTGCGCGTCGTCGCGGTCGGGCCGGTCCTCGCGCCAGTGGCAGCCGCGGGTCTCCTCGCGCTCCCGGGCGGCGGCGACCAGGACCCGGGAGACCAGCAGCAGGTTGGTGACCTCCCAGGTGTCGACGCCGGGGACGGCGACCTTGGGGGCGGGGTCGTCGGCGGCGGCGCTGCGGTGCAGGGCCTCCAGCTCCTGCGCGGCGGTGGCCAGGCTGGTGGCGGAACGGAGAACTCCGGCGCCCCGGGTCATGATGCGCTGGATCGCCGTACGGGTCTCGGGGGCGAGCAGCGCGACCGGCTCGCCGACGTCGTTTCCGGTGGCTTCCGCCGGTTCCGTGCGGGGCGGGCGGGTCTCCGCGATGTCGGCGGCGATGCGCTCGGCGAAGACCAGGCCCTCCAGGAGGGAGTTCGACGCCAGCCGGTTCGCCCCGTGCACCCCCGTACAGGCGACCTCCCCGCAGGCGTACAGACCGGGGACGGTCGTCCGGCCGCGCAGGTCGGTGCGGATGCCGCCGGAGGCGTAGTGCGCGGCCGGGGCGACCGGGACCGGCTCGGTGACCGGATCGATGCCGTGGGCGCGGCAGGCGGCCAGGATGGTCGGGAAGCGCTGCTCCCACATCGCGGCGCCGAAGTGCCGGGCGTCCAGATACATGTGCTCGGTGCCGTGCTCGTGCATCCGGCGGGTGATGGCCTTGGCGACGATGTCGCGCGGGGCCAGCTCGGCCAGCTCGTGCTGTCCGAGCATGAAGCGGGTGCCGGAGGCGTCGACGAGATGGGCGCCCTCGCCCCGTACCGCTTCGGAGACCAGCGGCTGCTGGCCCTCGCTGTCCGCGCCGAGGAAGAGGACGGTCGGGTGGAACTGGACGAACTCCAGGTCGGAGACCTCCGCCCCGGCCCGCAGCGCCAGCGCCACGCCGTCCCCGGTGGAGACGGAGGGGTTGGTGGTGGCGGAGAAGACCTGGCCCATGCCGCCGGTCGCGAGGACGACCGAGGGGGCCCGGACCGCGCCGACCCCGTCGTGCTGGCCCTCGCCCATGACGTGGAGCGAGACTCCTGCCGTACGGCCTTCGGCGTCGGTGAGCAGGTCCAGGACGAGCGCGTTCTCGATGATGCGGAGGGCGGCCGCGCGGACCGCCTCGACCAGGGCGCGGGAGATCTCCGCGCCGGTCGCGTCGCCGCCCGCGTGGGCGATGCGGCGGCGGTGGTGGCCGCCCTCGCGGGTCAGCGCGATGTCGCCGCTGTCGGTGGTGTCGAAGTGCGCGCCCGTGGTGATCAGACGGCGTACGGCGTCGGGGCCCTCGGTGACCAGGGTCCGTACGGCCTCCTCGTCGCAGAGGCCCGCGCCCGCGACCAGGGTGTCGGCGAGGTGCTGCTCGGGGGTGTCGCCCTCGCCGAGCGCCGCGGCGATGCCGCCCTGGGCCCAGCGGGTCGAGCCGTCGTCGAGCCGGGCCTTGGTGACGACCACGGTGTCCAGGCCGGCGGCGGCGCAGCGCAGGGCGGTGGTGAGACCGGCGACTCCGGAGCCGACCACCACGACGTCCGCGTCGATGGCCCAGCCGGGGGCGGGGGCGGTCAGCCGTATTCCGGTCACGAGAGGGCTCCGAAGGTGAGGGGGATGTTGTCGATGAGGCGGGTGTCCCCGACCCGGGCGGCGACGGCGAGGATCGCCTCGCCGCTCTCGCGGTCGTCGGGGATCTCGGTGAAGTCCGCCGGGTCGACCAGGGCCAGGTAGTCCAGGACGAGCGGGTGCCTGCTCCGGGCGGCGGCCTCGTCCAGGATCGCCCGCGCGGTGGCCCGTACGGCGGCGGGCGCCCCGTTCGGCCGGGCCAGCGCCACGGCCTGGGCGTCGGCGGCGGCCCGGGCCTCGCCGAGCCTGTTGAGCCCGGCGGCCCGGTCGCCGCCGGAGCCCGGGGCGGTGGCCTTGGCCCGCTCGTGCAGGGCCTGCTGGGCGGCGAGCCGGTCCTGGGCCGCGAACAGGGCGCGGGGCAGGGCGAGGGCGGTGTGCCGCTCGTCGGCGCTCAGGAAGCGGTTGCGGCTGGAGAGCGCGAGGCCGTCGGGGTCGCGGACGGTGGGGACGCCGGTGATGCGGACACCGAAGTTCAGGTCGCGGACCATGCGGCGGATCAGGGCGAGCTGCTGGGCGTCCTTCTGCCCGTACAGCGCCTCGTCGGGGCGGGTGAGGTGGAGGAGCTTGGCGACGACGGTGAGCATCCCGTCGAAGTGGCCGGGGCGGGAGGCGCCTTCCAGGCGTTCGCCCATGGGGCCCGCGGTGATCCGGACCTGGGGCTCGCCGCCGGGGTAGACCTCGTCCACGCCGGGGGCGAAGACGGCATCGGCCCCGGCCGCCGCGGCGGTGGCCAGGTCGGCGTCGAGGGTGCGCGGGTAGCGGTCGAGGTCGGCGGCCTCGCCGAACTGGAGCGGGTTCACGAAGACCGTGACCACGACCTGGCCGTCCGGTCCCGCGGCCTGGCGGGCGGCGCGGATCAGGGTGGCGTGGCCCTCGTGGAGAGCGCCCATGGTCATGACGACGACCCGCTCGGCACCTGCGGGGCGGGGGAGGGCGTCCAGAGCGGCGGCGGTGC
Organism: Streptomyces sp. NPDC059452; assembly: GCF_042750035.1. Classification (NCBI taxonomy): domain Bacteria; kingdom Bacillati; phylum Actinomycetota; class Actinomycetes; order Kitasatosporales; family Streptomycetaceae; genus Streptomyces; species Streptomyces sp. NPDC059452. Next base: position 228,590 of record NZ_JBHYVE010000007.1, on the reverse strand, counting down.
GGAGGAGGGCGGGGGCGGGGGGTGTTTCCCCGGGGGCCGTGGGGCTTGTGGGGCCTGGGGTGGCTGGGGTGGCCGTGTTGCCCGTGTTTCCGGTCGGGATGGGGTTTCCGGTCGCGGTCATCGGGTCTCTCCCGGTCCTGGGCGGCTTTCCTGGTCGGCCAGGGCGACGAGCAGGTCCTCTGCCAGCTCCGGCTTGAGGAGGCCGTGGGCCAGCGCCCGGTCGGCCGTGGCGCGGGCCATCGCGAGATAGCCCCCGACCATCTGCGGGGCGTGCGCGCGCAGCTCGCCGACGTGGGCGGTGACCGTGCCCGCGTCGCCCCGGGCCACCGGGCCGGTCAGCGCTCCGTCGCCGGAGCGCAGGGCGTTGTCCAGGGCGGCGCCGAGCAGCGGGCCGAGCATCCGGTCCGGGGCGGTGACCCCGGCCTTGGCCAGCAGCTCCATCGACTCGGCGACCAGGGTGACCAGGTGGTTCGCGCCCAGGGCGAGGGCCGCGTGGTAGAGCGGGCGGGACTCCTCGGCGATCCACTCCGGCTCGCCGCCCATCTCGATGACCAGCGCCTCGGCGGCCAGCCGCAGCTCCTCGGGGGCGGTGACCCCGAAGGAGCAGCCCGCCAGCCGCTGGACGTCGACGGAGCTGCCGGTGAACGTCATCGCCGGGTGCAGCGCGAGCGGCAGGGCCCCGGCCCGCAGCGCCGGGTCCAGGACCCGGGCCCCGTACCGCCCGGAGGTGTGGACGAGCAGCTGCCCCGGCCGTACGGCACCGGTCTCGGCGAGCCCCTCGACCAGCCCCGGCAGCGCGTCGTCGGGGACGGTCAGCAGCACCAGCTCGGCGCGGGCCAGCACCTCGGCGGGCTCCACCACGGGCACATCGGGGAGCAGGGCAGCGGCCCGGCGCCGGGAGGCGTCGGAGACGCCCGAGACCGCCACCGGGCGGTGCCCGGCGAGCTGGAGTGCGGCGGCGAGCGCGGGGCCGACGCGGCCCGCTCCCACGACGCCGACGGTGAGGCGGGCGGGGCGGTCCCTCGCGTCGAGGGGTTCCCTAGAAGCTGTTGTGTTCACGCGGCGACGGCCTTCCGTTCCAGTCCGCGGGGGGTACCGGACGATTTCTCTGCATGCTACGCCAGCGTTTCGGCGAAGCCCGCCCGCCGCCCACAGCCTGTGGATAACTTCGCGGCCCGGCGGAACAGGCCCGGCGGAAACAGGCCCGGCGGAAATCCGTGCACGGTCATCGGTGCTGTTGGTGGCCCGGGTGATGATCGTCCCATGACAGCCATGGATGAGCAGGAGCAGCGGCGGCGACGGCTGGCCGCCTGGCGGGGGTCGAAGCGGGTGCTGGCCCGGATGGGTGCGGACGGCACGGTGGGCGAGCGGCTGGCGGCGCTGGCGGCCGACGCCGCTTCCGTACACGATCCGGACAGTGCGGTGGATGTGTACGGGGGCGGGGTCGTCGCCGAGCTGGAGCGGCGGGTGGCCGGGCTGCTGGGGACGGAGGCGGCGGCGTTCTTCCCCACCGGGACCATGGCCCAACAGGTCGCGCTGCGGTGCTGGGCGGGGCGTACGGGCAACGCGACCGTGGCACTGCACCCCCTGGCCCACCCGGAGCTGCACGAGGGCGGTGCGCTCGGGGCGGTCAGCGGGCTGCGCACGGTGCACCCGACGTCCGCGCCCCGGCTGCCGAGCGCGGAGGAGGTACGGGAGTTCCCCGAGCCGTTCGGGACGCTGATGCTGGAGCTGCCGCTGCGGGACGCCGGGTTCGTCCTGCCCACGTGGGACGAGCTGGAGGCGGTCGTGGCGGCGGCCCGGGAGCGGGACGCGGTGGTCCACCTGGACGGGGCGCGGCTCTGGGAGTGCACCGAACACTTCACGCGTGACCTTCAGGAGATCGCGGCGCTCGCGGACAGTGTGTACGTGTCCTTCTACAAGTCGCTGGACGGCATGTCGGGGGCGGCGCTGGCGGGGTCTTCGGCGCTGGTGGAGGAGGCGCGGGTGTGGCGCCACCGGTACGGGGGTCAGCTCTTCCAGCAGTACCCGGCGGCGCTCTCCGCCCTCATCGGCCTGGAGCGGGAGCTGCCCCGGCTGCCGTCGTACGTGGCCCACGCGAAGGTGGTGGCGTCGGCGCTGGCGGAGGGGTTCGCGGAGGCGGGGGTGCCGTGGTTCCGGGTGCGTCCGGAGCCGCCGCACACGCACCAGTTCCAGGTCTGGCTGCCGTACGGGGCCGGGGTGCTGGACGAGGCGTCGGTGCGGCAGGCGGAGGAGACGGGCGTGACGTTGTTCCGGCGGTGGTTCGAGGGGACGGCGGGGGCGGCCGGGTTGCCGCCGGGGGTGTCGGTCACCGAGGTGACGGTGGCCGGGGCCGGGCTGGAGTGGTCGGCGGAGGATGTGCGGGAGGCGGTGGTGGGGTTCGTGGGGTTCCTGGAGTAGGGGCCTTGTGGGGGCTGGCCCACCGGCCACTCCAGCCCGTCCTCAAGCGCCGGACGGGCTGGAGTGGCCGGAGTGGCCGGGCGGGGACTGCTTTCCTTCCGGTGGGTGGGTCAGCCAGTGGTGGTACAGGTCGCGCAGGGTTCTGCGGTCGTGGCGACCCGGTGGGGGCGGGGCGGGCTCGCCCAGGCGGGCCGCGCGGTAGGTGTCGAGCATGTGCTGCTGAATGGCGTCCATACCTCCAGCGTGAGCCGGTCTCCGCAGCTCCGCGCGTCGATTGACGGCCGCCGTCAAATGGGGCGACGCCCCGTCCCCGTACCGCGCACCATGGGACGCGTGAGCGTGAACATAGACATCGCCGGCCTGCCCTCCGACCGCATCGTTTTCGCGACCTCCCCGCTCACCGAGCTGGGGAACGCGCTGCACGCGCTCTCCGAGCCCGGCCACCACCCCGGTGTGCACGGCTGGGCCACCGCGACCTCGGCGGCGCTGGAGCCCGACCTCGCCGACCGGCTGCTGGAGGCGGAGTTCCTCTGGCGGAACACCTTCTCCGACATCTTCATGCCGTACGCCGGGGTCCGCGCGGGCGACGGCAGGCCCGGGGCGAGCCTCGCCGAGGACCTGGACATCCTGGACCGGCTGGACGACGAACGGTTCGTCACCGCGGCGCTGGAGTTCACCTGCGCAGGGCTGCCCGGGGCGGGCGACGCCTCCCCGCTGGTCAACGCGGGGACCCGGGCCCGCGCCCTGGAGATGGCGGCGGCGCGCGGCCCGCGTCAGGTGAAGTTCACCCAGCGGCTGCTGGCCGACCCCGCCCCCGTACGCCGCTGGGTCCGGCGCCTCTTCGAGGACTGCGACCAGGCGTTCTTCGCGGACACCTGGCGCCGGGTCTCCGTCCAGCTGGTCGCCGACGCCCGGCACAAGACGGAGGTGCTGCGGCGCCGGGGCGTCCAGGAGGCGGTGAGCGCGGTCTCCGCCGCCCTGACCCTGGACGAGGAGGCGGGCAGGCTCTCCGTCGACAAGCTGGCCGAGGCCCGGACCACCGCCGTCGACCCGGACGTCGGCACCGGCCTCACCCTCCTGCCCACCAGCTTCGGCTGGCCGCATCTGACGGTGCTGTACGCCCCGGGCTGGCGGCCGGTGATCCAGTACCCGGTCCGCCTCCCCGACCTTCCGGCCCCCGCCTCCGTGGAGCTGCTCCAGCGCCGGATGGGGGCCCTGGCCCACCCGATGCGGATGCACCTGTGCCGCAACCTCGCCCGCTCGGCGTACACCACCGGCGAACTGGCCGACGCCCATGGGATCACCGCGCCCGAGGTCTCCCGGCATCTGTCGGTGCTGAAGAAGGCGGGCCTGATCACGACCCGCCGCCGGGGACGTTACGTACTGCACCAGCTGGATCTGACGGTCGTCGCCCGCATCGGCAGCGACTTTCTGGAGGGCGTGCTGCGGTAGACGGAGGGCCGGGGCCCTCAGCTGCGGTAGACGGAGGGCCGGGGCTCTCAGTCGAAGCGCAGGTGCCGCAGGCCCGTCCAGGTCCGGCGCAGCCGGTGCCGCAACCGTCCGTCGGTGTCCGGCGTGAGCGTCAGGCCCGCCGCCCCGGCCACCAGGTCCGCGACCTGGGGAACCGTCATGTCGTCCGTACGGACATGGCGGGCGAACTCCGGCCCGGCCAGCCGCTCCAGGCAGTCGTCCAGCCGCCGAACCGCGAAGCTCTCCCGCTTCAGCCCGAGCCCGAGGCCCCGCTCCCGCAGCCGCCGCAGCACCGTCTCCCGGTCGGCGAGCAGGGCGCTGTGGTGGACGGAGTGGCCCTCCTCGCGCAGCCCTCCGACGATCTCGGCGAAGTACCCGGGGTCGACCAGCGTCATCGGCGCGATCACCGGCCCCGGGTGCCCCTCCAGCGCCAGCCCGAGCACTTCACGGACCCCCGCCCGCCAGGCGGCCAGGTCCTGGAAGTCGCCGCGCAGCCCGGGCGGCAGGGTCCGGTGCAGGCCGAAGCCGATGTGCTCCGGGTCGCAGACCACACTCCCCGGCAGCCGCCGCCGGATCTCGTACGCGGTCTGCGTCTTGCCGCCCCCGAACGGGCCGTTGATCCACAACAGCGTGCCCATGCGCCGAACCCCCGTCCCCTCGTACGCCCCCTCAGCCCGCTCCCCCGCCCGCGCGCACCAGTCCCGTCTCGTAGGCGAGGACGACGACCTGGACCCGGTCGCGCAGGCTCAGCTTGGTGAGGATGCGGCCGACATGGGTCTTGACCGTGGCCTCGGAGAGGACGAGGCGGGCCGCGATCTCCCCGTTGGAGAGACCCTGCGCGACCAGGAGCATCACCTCGCGTTCGCGTTCGGTGAGCTTCTCCACGTGCTTGTTCTTCGGCTCCTTCTCGCTGCTGGGCAGCATCGGCGAGAAGCGGTCGAGAAGACGGCGGGTGGTGGAGGGGGCGACGACGGCGTCACCGCTGTGCACCGAGCGGATCGCGGAGAGCAGCTCGGCCGGCGGCACGTCCTTGAGCATGAAGCCGCTGGCCCCCGCCTTCAGCCCGGAGAAGGCGTACTCGTCCAGGTCGAACGTGGTCAGGATCAGCACCTTCGGCGGCTCCGGCTGGGCGCAGATGCGGCGGGTCGCCTCGACGCCGTCCAGGCGGGGCATCCGGACGTCCATCAGGACCACGTCGACGGCGGTGGACCGCAGGATCTCGATCGCCTCGGCGCCGTCCCCGGCCTCGGCCACCACCTCCATGTCGGGCTGGGCAGCCAGGACCATCCGGAAGCCCGTACGCAGCAGCACCTGGTCGTCGACGAGCATCACGCGGATGGCCATGGAGTGTGTCCTGTCCTGTATGGGCGTCAGTAGGTTGTTCGGGGGTGCTGCTCGGAGGGTGCTTCAGGGTGCTGCTCGGAGGTTGCTTCGGGGGCGCTGCTCGGAGGGTGCTTCAGGGGTGCTACTCGGCGGGTTTGAGCGGCAGCAGCGCGCTGATCCGGAACCCGCCGCCGGGCCGGGGCCCCGCGTCCAGGGTGCCGCCGACCATGCCGACCCGCTCCCGCATCCCGATCATCCCGTGTCCGGCGCCGTCCGCGCCGCCGTCCTCGTACAGTTCGTGCGCCGCGCCCCGGCCGTCGTCCTCGACCAGCAGCCCGAGGCCGTCGTCGAAGTAGACCAGCCGGACGCTGGCCCCGGCGTCGGGGCCGCCGTGCTTGCGGGTGTTCGTGAGCGCTTCCTGCACGATCCGGTACGCGGTCAGCTCCACGCCGCTCGGCAGCGGGCGGGCGGTGCCCTCCACCTTGAAGTCCACCGCCAGACCGGTCTGCCGCACCTGGTCGACCAGGTCCTCGATCTGCTCCACGTCGGGCTGCGGAACGTACTCACCGCTCTCCGGCGCGTCCCCGGTCCGCAGCACCCCCAGCAGCCGCCGCATCTCGGCCAGCGCCTGACGGCCGGTGGAGGAGATCGTCTCCAGCGCCTGCCGGGCCTGGTCGGGCGCCGCGTCCATCACATAGGCGGCGCCGTCGGCCTGAACCACCATCACGGAGACGTTGTGCGCGACGACATCGTGCAGTTCGCGGGCGATCCGGGCCCGTTCGGCGGCCACGGCCACCTTGGACTGCGCCTCGCGCTCCCGCTCCAGCCGGGCGGCGCGCTCCTCCAGCTGGCTGAAGTAGGCCCGCCGTGTCCGCAGCGAGTCGCCCATCACCCAGGCCAGCACGAACGGCACCGTCATCACGACCGTCACGAAGATCACCTGGGGCCAGGAGCCGTCCGGCTCCGCCTCCCAGCGCAGCTGCGACAGACCGGCCGCGCTCAGGCTGCAGACCAGGGCGAGCCGGGAGGCCCAGCGCTCCCCGATCGTGGCCACCGTGAAGGTGATCACCAGCATCGCGAAGTTGCCGATGCCCGGTCTGACGTCGAAGAGCAGCTGGCAGAGGCCCACCGCGATGGCGAGCAGCAGCATCTTCTCGGGGGCCCGTCGGCGCAGCGCCACCACCGTGGAGAGCCCGAACACAACCGGAAGGGCGAGGATCTCCTCCCGTCCGGCGTCGTACATGCCCGACGCCATCGACATGCCGGAGAGCCCGAGGAGGACGACCGCCCAGAAGACGTCGACGCCCGTCGGGTGTCTGCGGAGAAAATCGTAGAGGCGCTGCACGTAGCCCAGCGTAAGGACAGCGGATAGGTGCCCGGGTCAACCGGAGGGCCGATCCAGATCCTGGGACCGTACTCCCCAAGGTGGAGACTTGCACCCATGACGGAGGAGTGGCGCGAGTGGCGGGAGGCGGCTGAGACCGCTTTGTACGGGGACGAGGGCTTCTACCGGAGTCCGGTCCGGAGCCCGGAAGGACCGGCGGGCCACTTCCGTACGTCGGTCCACGCCTCCCCCCTGTTCGCGCGGGCGGTGGCCCGGCTGCTGGCCCGGACCGCGCGGGAGCTGTCCACGGACACGCTGGCCCTGGTGGATGTGGGGGCCGGGCGCGGCGAGCTGTTGACCGGGGTGCTCGCCGCCGTCCCGGAGGGGCTGGAGGTGATCCCGTACGGGGTGGAGGTCGCCGCCCGCCCGCCGGGTCTCGACCCCCGGATCATCTGGTGCGCCGAACCGCCCCGGGGCACCACCGGACTCCTGTTCGCCAACGAGTGGCTGGACAACGTGCCGGTGGAGGTGGCGGAGGTGGACGGGGACGGCACCGCCCGGTACGTACAGGTGCGGACCTCGGACGGCGGCGAGCGCCTCGGCCCGCCGGTGACCGGGGCGGACGCCGCGTGGCTGGAGCGCTGGTGGCCGCTGTCCGCGCCGGGCGAGCGGGCGGAGATCGGGCGGCCCCGGGACCTCGCCTGGGCGCGGGCGGTGGGTTCGCTGGACGCCGGGCTCGCGGTGGCGGTGGACTACGCGCATGTACGGGGCGGGCGGCCGCCCTTCGGAACGCTGACCGGGTTCCGGGGCGGGCGGGAGGTGCACCCGGTGCCGGACGGCTCCTGCGACCTGACCGCGCATGTGGCGCTGGACGCGTGTGCGGCGGAGGCGGGCCGGGGGACGGTGGAGCTGACCGACCAGCGGACGGCGCTCGGGCGGCTGGGGGTCTCCGGTGACCGGCCGCCGCTGAGTCTGGCCGCCTCCGATCCGGCGGCGTACGTCACCGCGCTGGCGTCGGCGGGCGAGGCGGCGGAGCTGACCGCGCGCGGCGGGCTCGGCGACTTCGGGTGGCTGCTGCACCGGGTGGGGTGACCGCCGGGGCGGTGGGGCCGACGGCGCACGAGTGACCACCACTGCGGTGGGGCCGACGGCGCACGGGAGACCACCACGGCGCACGTGAGCACTGATGACCACTGCGGCGCCACGTGAGCACTGATGACCACCGCGACGCACATGAGCACCGATGCGCCGACCCGTCAGGGAATACTGGCCCCCATGACGGAGACGACCATCGGCATCGGCGGCGCGGCGGAGAGCACCGACATGGTGCTGAACATCGGCCCGCAGCACCCCTCGACCCACGGCGTGCTCCGGCTGCGGATCGTCCTGGACGGTGAGCGGATCCAGCACGCCGAACCGGTCATCGGCTATATGCACCGGGGCGCGGAGAAGCTGTTCGAGGCACGCGACTACCGCCAGATCATCATGCTGGCCAACCGCCACGACTGGCTCTCCGCCTTCTCGAACGAGCTGGGCGTCGTGATGGCCGTCGAGCGGATGCTCGGCATGGAGGTCCCCGAACGCGCGGTCTGGACGCGGACGCTGCTGGCCGAGCTGAACCGGGTCCTCAACCACCTGATGTTCCTCGGCTCCTACCCCCTCGAACTGGGCGGTATCACCCCGGTCTTCCACGCCTTCCGGGAGCGCGAGGAGCTCCAGGCGGTGATGGAGGAGGTCTCCGGCGGCCGGATGCACTACATGTTCAACCGGGTCGGCGGGCTCAAGGAGGACGTCCCGGCGGGCTGGCCGGGCCGGGTTCGCGACGCGGTCGCCTCGGTCCGCTCCCGGATGGACGTGTACGAGAACCTGGTCCTCGGCAACGAGATCTTCCGGGGCCGTACGCGCGAGGTCGGCGTGCTCTCCGCCGAAGCCGTGCACGCGTACGGGGTGTCGGGGCCGATCGCCCGCGCCTCGGGCGTCGACTTCGACCTGCGGCGCGACGAGCCGTACCTCGCGTACGGGGAGCTCCGGGACACCCTGAAGGTGGTCACCCGGACCGAGGGCGACTGCCTGGCCCGCTTCGAGTGCCTGCTGGAGCAGACCCTCAACTCCCTGGACCTGGCCGACGCCTGCCTGGACCGGCTGGCCGGACTGGCGCCGGGGCCGGTCAACCAGCGGCTGCCCAAGGTGCTCAAGGCGCCCGAGGGACACACGTACGCCTGGACGGAGAACCCGCTCGGCCTCAACGGCTACTACCTGGTCTCCAAGGGCGAGAAGACCCCGTACCGGCTGAAGCTGCGCTCCGCCTCCTTCAACAACATCCAGGCGCTCACCGAGCTGCTGCCGGGGACGCTGGTCTCCGACATGGTGGCGATCCTGGGCTCGCTCTTCTTCGTCGTCGGCGACATCGACAAGTAGCCGGTCGGCAGCCCCTCAGGAGACCGCGCCGCGCAGCCGTGCCACGTCGATCTGCTCGGTCTCGTCGTGCGCGGTGAGGTCGATGACCTTGCCGACGGCCTGGTTGGCGGCGGGTCCCATCACCCCCGTGCGGTGGTCGGCGAGCGCCTCCTCGCCGACGACGTCCGCGAGGTCCTCGTTCTGGACGGCCTCGATCGCGGCGGCGTTCGTCTTCTGGGTGCCGAAGAAGTCGAAGCTGCCCTGCGGGACGAGATGGCGGCGGGCGGCGGCGTACGGCACGACGGCCGAGGCGGCGGGGACCGTACGCGGGACGTGCACGGGCACGGCGGAGGCGGCGGGGGTGGGGGTCGGTGTGGTGGCCTGGGCCGGGGCCTCGGGAGCCGGGTCGATCGGGGCCGGGGCCGCGGGGGCCGGGGGCTTCATCGCCGGTACGCCGGTGGCCTCGGGACCGCCCGCGGGGGTGCTCGGAGCCGGGGCGCTCACGGCCGGGGTGTTCGCAGCCGGGGTGTTCGCAGCCGGGGCGGGCGGTGGTGTCGACGGGCGGCGGTGCTGGGCGTGCTCGCCCGCCCCGGGGGCCGCCGCGTCCTTCCCCTGCGGGCCCTCGTCCTCCGCGTCCCGCTCCGATGCGTCCCGCTGCCGGGCCTCCTCGGCGGTGCGGCGGGCCTGCTGGAGCGCGGCGTTGCGGGCGAGGTTCAGCAGGGCCTCGTTCGCCCTGCGGTACGCGGCCGGGCTCGGCTTCGAGCGTCCGGCGGGCAGCTCGGCGGGCGTGGCGGCCGCCTCGATGGCGAGCTGCCTGCGGCCCTCCAGCGCACTGGCCCGCTCGGTCTCGGCGGTGGCGTAGCGGCGCAGCAGTCCCGCGTGCTCCCCGCGCAGTCCGGCGAGCTCCACGCGCTTGCGGCGGAGCTTGGTCTCCAGACGGGTGCGCAGCGCGCGCGACTCCTCCAGGTCCTGCTCCAGCTCGGCTATCCGCTCCTCGGCCCGCCACTCGTCACGCGTGCGCGCCCGCTCCAGCTCGGCGACCCGCAGCCCCGCGGCCCGGTCCCAGCTGCGCATCAGATACGCGCCGGTCAGGGCGGCGGCGGCCACGGCGGCCACCAGGCCGCGCAGGGCGAGGGGTTCGGCGAGGAGCCAGGCGCCGGAAGCACCGACGACCGACACTCCCGCCACCACGGAGGGCGGCAGGATTCTGTGAAGGGGTGGCGAATGGCGGTGGCGTCCACGTGGCATGGCCTGAAATTTACCGTGTGTACGCGCCACTTGGGGGGCCACCCGGCAATCTGTTCCCCGCCGGTTACCTCATGGCCCCCAAAGGCCCTCCGTACGAGCCGTGAACTCCCGATCAAGAACTACTTCTTGATCAGACCCTTCGACTCCAGATACTCCTTCGCCACGTCGGTGGGCTTCGCGCGCTCGGCGTCCACCTTGCGGTTCAGCTCGGCGAGGTCTTCCGTGGTGAGCGTGTCGGTGAGCTTTCCGAGCGCTTCGGCGATCTCCGGAGCGCCCGCGTCCTTCGCATTGAGGACCGGCAGGACGTTGTCGGCGTTCTGGAGCTTCTTGTCGTCCTCCAGGAACACCAGCCCGTCCAGCACCGCGTCCGTGGTGGTCGTCAGGACCAGCTCGACCTTGCCGTCCCGGACGGCCTGCTTGGAGGCGGGGGAGCCGACGCCCTTGGGGTCGATCCCGGTGACGTCGATGCCGTACGTCTTCTTCAGTCCGGGTGCGCAGAAGGGCCGCACCTCGCACTCGTCGCCCGCCGCGATCTTCACCTTGAGCTTCGACTTTCCAAGATCGGAAAGGGTCTTGAGGTTGTTCTTCGCGGCGAATTCCTCGGAGACCGCGAAGGCGTTCTGGTCGACGGCCTTCCCGGCCGGGAGCACCTTGAGCCCCAGCGGGGTGGCGAGCTTCTCCAGGGCGGCGACCGTGGCGTCGACGTCACCGGAGGCGAGGGGGTTGTTCTGGGCCTTCTCCGCCCCGTTGACCTTGGCGTTGAGGAATTCGGTGATGGTGGCGGCGTATTCCGGTACGACGTCGATCTCGCCCTTTTCCAGCGAGGGCTCGTACAGCTCGCGGTTCCTCACCGTGGTGATCGAGGTGCTGTACCCGGCGTCGCCCAGGATCTGCGCGTACAGCTCGGCGAGCACCTTGGACTCGGTGAAGGCGGCCGAGCCGACGACGAGGGAGCCCTTCTTGGCGTCGCCCGAGGCCCCGGAGCCGCCGCCCTTCTCCTGCTCCAGGCTGTCGCCGCCGCAGGCCGCCAGCGACCCGGCCAGCGCCACCATGCCGATGACCGCTCCGGCTATCCGCGAGGTCCTGCTCATGTCGTTCTCCGTCCGAACTGAAGAGAAAAGATGGTCAAAGGGAAGTAGTGAGGGGATGGGGGGAAGCGGTCGGGGAGTCCGCGGGCCCCGTCACGCGGTCCGGCGGCGGCGCAGCGGGGAGAGCAGCCGGTCCAGCGCCACCAGTACCCCCTCCACCAGCAGGGCAAGCGCGGCGACCAGCACCGCGCCCGCGAAGACCTGCGCGGTGTCGTACGTGTTGAACCCGGCGGTGATGATCCGGCCGAGGCCGCCGAGGCCGACCATGGCGGCGATCGAGGCGGTGGCCACGACCTGGACGGCGGCGGAGCGCAGCCCGGTCATGATCATCGGGTAGGCGAGCGGCAGCTCGACCCGGACGAAGAGCTGCCCGCCGGACATCCCCATGCCCCGGGCGGCCTCCACCACGGACCGGTCCACCTCCCGCATCCCGACATAGGCGTTGGTCAGCAGCGGCGGCACGGCGAAGAGCACCAGCGCGATGATCGTGGGCCAGTACCCGGAGTTGCGCAGGGGCGTGACCATGAAGAGGGCCAGCACCGCGAAGACCGGGACGGCCCGCCCCACATTGGAGATGTTGACCGCGAGTGCGCCGCCCCTGCCGATGTGGCCCAGGTAGAGGGCCAGCGGCAGGGCGATGGCGCAGGCCACCGCGAGGGCGACCCCGCTCACGTACAGATGCTCGCCGAGCCGCTGTGCGGCCCCGCCCTCCCCCGACCAGTTGGACCCGGTGGTCAGCCAGGTCCAGGCTTCGCCGATGACTCCCACGGGTCAGCCCGCCTCCGCCTTCACCGGGGCGGACGGACCCGCGGATATCCGCGTCCAGGGCGTCAGCAGCCGCTGGAGGCCCAGGAGCAGCAGGTCGGCCGTGACCGCGAGCAGGACGCACAGGACGGAGGCGGCCAGCACCTGGGCCTTGAAGAAGCTCGGCAGCGCGTCCTCGATGAGATTGCCGAGGCCGCCCTTGCCGACGAGCGAGCCGACCGTGGTCAGCGCGACCGTCGACACGGTGGCTATGCGCAGCCCCGCCATCAGCGCGGGCAGCGCGAGCGGGAGCTCCACCTCCCACAGCAGCCGCCACGGCCCGTACCCCATGCCCCGGGCGGCCTCCTTGGCCTCCTCGGGGACCGCTTCGAGACCGGCCAGGATGTTCCGTACGAGGATGGTCAGCGAATAGAGCACCAGGCCCGTGACGACCAGCGCGGCGGAGAGCCCGAACAGGGGCAGCAGCAGCGAGAACATCGCCAGCGAGGGCACGGTGTAGAGGATCGTCGTCAGCCCGAGCACCGGCCCGGCGAAGCCGCGGCCCCGGCGGGCGAGCAGAGCCAGCGGGAAGGCGACCGCGAGCCCGATCAGCACCGAGGCCACCGTGATCCCGATGTGCTGCACGGTGGCGTCCGTCAACTCCTGGCCGCGGGAGCGCAGATACTCGCCGCAGATCCAGTCGTTCGTCGCCAGGCAGTTCGCTCCGGCCATCCGGCCCCCACCTCCCGATTCCCTGTCACGTCTCCGGGGCGCCCGGTTTCCCCGTCGCGCCCGATGTCGAACTGATGTGTGGCGAGCCTATCCTCGACCACTGACAATCGCGGAGGGCTGTCGCATTCCGGCAACACGCCCTTCACGAAACGCCCGCCACAATGGGGAACCATGATCCGTTTCGAGCACGTCACCAAGCGGTACGCCGACGGCACCACCGCCGTCGACGACCTTTCGTTCGAGGTCGCCGAGGGTGAACTGATCACGCTCGTCGGACCTTCCGGCTGCGGCAAGACGACCACCATGAAGATGGTGAACCGGCTGACAGAACCGACCGAGGGCGCGATATTCCTCGACGGGGACGACATATCCGCCATCGACCCCGTCGAACTCCGCCGCCGCATCGGCTATGTGATCCAGCAGGTGGGCCTCTTCCCGCACAAGACGGTGCTGGAGAACACCGCGACCGTCCCCCATCTCCTGGGCTGGAAGCGCGGAAAGGGACGCGAACGCGCCGCCGAACTGCTCGACCTCGTCGGACTCGACCCCTCCGTCTACGGTGACCGCTATCCGGAACAGCTCTCCGGCGGACAGCGCCAGCGCGTCGGGGTCGCCCGCGCCCTGGCCGCCGATCCGCCCGTCCTGCTGATGGACGAGCCTTTCGGCGCGGTCGACCCGGTGGTCCGCGAACGGCTCCAGAACGAATTCCTGAAACTCCAGGCCCAGGTCCGCAAGACCGTCCTGTTCGTCACCCACGACATCGAGGAGGCCGTCCGCCTCGGCGACCGGATCGCCGTCTACGGGCAGGGCCGCATCGAGCAGTTCGACTCCCCCGCCACCGTCCTCGGCGCCCCCGCCACCCCGTACGTGGCCGACTTCGTCGGCGCCGACCGGGGGCTCAAGCGGCTCTCGGTGACCCCGATCGAGGAGAGCGACCTCGACCAGCCCCCGGTCGTCCACCTCGACGACTCCCTGGCCGAGGCCACCGCGCGGCTCCGGTCGGAGGGCGCACGGTGGGCGGTCGTCCTGGACGGCCGGGACAACCTGCACGGCTGGATCCCCGCCGATGCGGCCACCGCCGCGAAGGGCACCGTCCGCGAGCACGCCCGCCGGATGGAGGCCTGGCTCCCGCTGGGCGCCCCGCTCAAGCAGGCGTTCGCCACGATGCTCCAGCACGACGCGGGGTGGATCGCGGTCATCGACGAGGAGAGCGAGGGCCGCTTCCTCGGCGTCCTGACCCCGGCCCGGCTCCACGAGGCCCTGCGCCGCTCGATCGACGCGGACGCCCAGGCCGTACCGCGCGCGCAGGTGGCGGTGGAGACGGTCGCCACGGCGTGACCCTCCCCGGGAGGGCGCCCGGGGAGGCTCACGACGCAGCCGGCCCCTCACTGCGCGCTGAGGCGCCCGCTCAGCCACTCCAGGGCCGGCGGGATCTCCCGGCGCCAGGTCGTGAAGTTGTGCCCGCCGCTGTCCAGCACGATCGAGGACACCTCGGCGGGCGCCTTCACCTTGTCGATGAACCTCATCGTGCTCTTCAGGTTCCCCTCGCCCTGCCGTGACGTCGTCACCAGGAAGGAACCGCCGGACGGCGGCCGGTTCTCCAGCGTCCACATCAGGTCGGCCCGGTCCCGCAGCGCCTGGTTCCCGTGGAACAGGTCGCCGGTCGTCGGGTCCTCGGCCGCCTTGTAGTACGCGGAGAGACCGGCGCTCGCCGCGTACCGGTCCGGGTGGTGCAGACCGACCTTCAACGCGCAGTAGCCGCCGGTCGAGTTGCCGATGATGCCCCAGTTACGGGCCTGCGTCCCCACCCGGTACGACTGCGCGACCGCCTCCGGGAGGTCCTTCGCGAAGAACGTCTCCGTCTGCGGCCCCTTCGGTATGTCCACGCACTCGGTGTCCCGGGGCGGGGCCACCGTCGGCCGCAGCATCACCAGGATCATCGGCTGCGCCTTGCCCGCCTTCACCCGCTCATGAGCCGTCTGTGGGTAACGCAGGGCTTTAAGAAGGTTCTCCGCCGTCCCGGGGTAGCCGGTCAGCACGACGACCGCCGGGAACGTCCTCTTGGCGTACGCCTTCTGGAAGTACTCCGGCGGCAGATAGACGTACGCCGGGGACTCGATGCCCGAGAGCCGTCCGGAGACCACCACCTTGTCGATCCGCCCGCCCGCCGACGGCACCCCGCCGCCCGGCACGTCCGGCCGCTGGGTGTCGATCCGCGTCATGTGGCGCGAGCCGGTCTCCCCGCCCGCGTGGTCGGTGACCACACCCAGGTCCTGCTCCTGGCCGAAGAGGTCGGCCCAGGAACCGTAGAAGAGGAACGCGTTGTTGGCCGCCAGGCCGACCGAGGCGAAGAGCGTCAGCTGGGTCGCCAGCAGCAGCCCGACCCGGCCCGTCACGGCGGCCGCGCTCCGCCGGGCCAGCCGTGGCCAGAGCCAGACCGTGGCGACGAACAGCGCCACCGCCGCGGCCACCACGACCGCCAGAACTACCTTGCTGGTGAGACCCATGAATGAGCTTTCTCTGCGACTTCTCTGCGTTTTCTCTGTGCTTCCGGGCACTTCTCGGCGCTTCCCGGCACTTTCGGGCACTTCACGCCACTTCCGAGCGGGAAATTTCCGGAATGTGGATGAACCCTCGCCACCCAACCCCCGTCCTAGAGGGAGCACATCGTCCGGAAAGGCCACGGCCGACGGACCGAAGAATCTCTGCAATCTCATCTGGAGCCACGGGAAGCGATGTCTGTCACGGTAGATGGGGATAAGTCGGTATCGGTTCCGCAGCGGGTGCGGCGGCTGCTGCGCGGCCCGCGTCCCGAGGCCGTACCGGCCGTCGTCGGCACCGCCTGCACGGTCGTCGGGCTGATCGACATCGCGGCAGGCGTCTTCCCCCGCTTCCGGCACAGCCGGATGCACACCCTCGCCGAGGTGCTCCCCGGCGCGCTCGGCCCGTTCGCCGCCGCGCTCTCGCTGAGCGCCGGTGTCCTACTGCTCCTGCTCGCGCACGGGCTGAAGCGGCACAAACGGCGGGCCTGGCGGGCGGCGGTGGTCCTGCTTCCGGCGGGGGCCGTGGCGCAGTTCGCGTACCGGCACTCGATCGTCGGCGTCCTGGTCTCCCTGACGCTCTGCGCGCTCCTGCTCCGCCACCGCGACCAGTTCCGCGCCCTGCCCGACCCGCGCAGCCGCTGGCGGGCGCTGGCCAACTTCGTCCTGCTCGGGGCCTCTTCGCTGGCGCTCGGGCTGGTCATCGTCTCCGTCCACCCCGGCCGGGTCGTCGGCGACCCGTCCATCGCGGACCGGCTCCAGCACGTGCTGTACGGCCTGTTCGGCGTCGAGGGGCCCGTCGACTACGCCGGGCGGACCAGCTGGACCGTGGCGTACTCACTGGGCGCGCTCGGCCTGCTGACCGCCGTCACCACCATCTACCTCGCCTTCCGCCCCGAGCACCCGGCCGCCCGCCTCACCGAGGACGACGAGAGCCGGCTGCGGGCGCTGCTGGAGACGCACGGCGGCCGCGACTCGCTCGGCCACTTCGCGCTCCGCCGCGACAAGGCCGTCGTCTTCTCCCCCAGCGGCAAGGCCGCCGTCTGCTACCGGGTCGTCTCCGGGGTGATGCTGGCCGGCGGCGACCCCATCGGCGACGTGGAGGCCTGGCCGGGCGCCATCGAGCGGTTCATGGACGAGGCGAAGGCGCACTCCTGGACCCCCGCCGTCATGGGGTGCAGCGAGCGCGGCGGCGAGGTCTGGACCCGCGAGACCGGGCTCACCGCCCTGGAGCTGGGCGATGAGGCGGTGGTGGACGTCGCGGATTTCTCCCTCGCCGGGCGGGCCATGCGGAACGTACGTCAGATGGTGGGGCGCATCGAACGCAACGGCTACGAAACCCGGGTCCGGCGAGCACGTGACATCGGCGCCACCGAGCTGGAGCGCATCCGGCTGGCCGCCGCCGACTGGCGCGGCACCGACACCGAACGCGGCTTCTCCATGGCGCTCGGCCGGATCGGCGACCCCGCCGACGGCGACTGCGTGATCGCCACCGCCCACCTGCCGGGCTCCGGCACCGAGGACTCCCCGCACGGCGACCTGAAGGCCGTCCTCCACTTCGTACCGTGGGGGCGCGACGGGATGTCCCTGGAGCTGATGCGCCGCGACCGCTCCGCCGACCCCGGCATGAACGAGCTGCTGATCGTCGCCTCGCTCCAGGCGGCCGGGAAGCTCGGCGTCACCCGGGTCTCGCTGAACTTCGCCATGTTCCGCTCGGCCCTGGCACGGGGCGAGCGGCTGGGCGCCGGGCCGGTGCTGCGCTGCTGGCGGGGGCTGCTGATCTTCCTCTCCCGCTGGTTCCAGATCGAGTCGCTGTACAAGTTCAACGCCAAGTTCAAGCCCCGCTGGGAGCCCCGCTTCGTGGTCTTCCGCACCAGCCGCGATCTGCCCCGCATCGGGATCGCGGCGATGCAGGCGGAGGGGTTCGTGAACTTCTCCCTGCCCCGCCCGTTCCGCTCCCGGGGCCCCCGCCCGTGCGGCCACACGCTGCGCACGGCCCCGGAGCGCGAGGTGAGCGCGGCGTAGGCGCCACGCCCGTACCCCATAGGCTGGTGGTATGAGTACGTCACGCACGCGGGGCACGGTCCGAGGGCTGCCGGAGTGGGACCGCTGCGCGGTCATGGGGGTCGTCAACGTGACGCCCGACTCCTTCTCCGACGGAGGCCGCTGGTTCGACACCACGGGGGCCGTCAAGCACGGCCTCGACCTGGTCTCCGAGGGCGCCGACCTGGTGGACGTCGGCGGTGAGTCGACCCGTCCCGGAGCCAGCAGGGTGGACGAGTCCGAGGAGCTGCGGCGGGTGATCCCCGTCGTGAAGGGGCTGGCCTCCGAGGGCGTCACCGTCTCCGTGGACACCATGCGCGCCCGCGTCGCCGAACAGGCCGTCGCCGCCGGGGCCGTCCTCGTCAACGACGTGAGCGGCGGCCTCGCGGACCCGGGCATGATCCCGGTCGTCGCCGCCGCCGGGGTGCCGTTCGTGGTGATGCACTGGCGCGGCTTCAGCGAGTCGATGAACAGCCGCGCGGTGTACGAGGACGTGGTCGCCGAGGTCGTCGCGGAGCTCCGGCAGCGGATGGACGCGGTGATCGCGGGCGGGGTGGCCCCGGAACGCGTCGTGATCGACCCCGGCCTCGGCTTCGCGAAGCTGGCCCCCCACGACCTGGCCCTCGTCGCGCACCTGGACGAGCTGCACGCGCTGGGCCGCCCGCTGCTGGTGGCCGCCTCCCGCAAACGCTTCCTCGGCCATGTGCTGGCCGGGCCCGGCGCCACCCCGCCGCCCGCCCGCGAACGGGACGCGGCGACGGCGGCCGTCTCCGCCCTCGCCGCCCGGGCCGGGGCCTGGGCGGTCCGCGTCCACGAGGTGGGGGCCAGCGCCGACGCGGTACGGGTGGCCCGCGCCGTCGAGGGAGCCGCGTGAACGAGGACCACGCGTCGGCCGCCGCCGACATCGCGGAGGTCGAAGCGGCCAACACCGCCTTCTACGAAGCCCTGGAGCGCGGCGACTACGAAGACCTCTCCGGCCGCTGGCTGCCGGGCGAGGACCTCACCGTCTCCTGTGTCCACCCGGGGTGGCCGGTGCTCACCGGCCGGGGTGATGTGCTGCGCAGCTACGCGCTGATCATGGCGAACACCGAGTACATCCAGTTCTTCCTGACCGACGTCAACGTCTCGATGACCGACGACACCGCCCTGGTCACCTGCACCGAGAACATCCTCAGCGGCGGCCCCGCCGAGGAGGGCAACGCGCTGGGCCCGCTGGTGGGCCAGCTGGTCGTCGCCACCAACGTGTTCCGGCGCACGCCGCAGGGGTGGAAGCTCTGGTCGCACCACGGCTCGCCCGTCCTGGCCGAGACCGGCGAGGAGGACGACGAGGAGCCGTCCTCCTCCTGATGCCGGGTGATGCGGAGGCTCAGCGGTTCCAGGCCGGGAGGCCGGGAACGCCGGGCACGGTCAGCGGCTTCTTGGCGAAGAGGTCGCCGTTGAGTGGCTTGAAGGGCTTGAAGGCCGTGTAGGGCTTATGGGCCTCGTGCGGCTTGTGGGCCTCGTGGGGCTTGTGCGGCTTGTGGGGCTTGTGCGGTTTGCCTCCGGGCTTCTCGCAGTCCTCTTCCGCCACGGGAACCTCGACCGTGCAGCGGCCCTCCGCCACACACGTACCGCCCTCGGACGTCGGAGTGACCGTGTTCCGCAGGACCCCGTCACCGGTGACCGGGGAGTCCACCCGTACCTGGTAGGTCACCGTCTCGGTGGCGTCCGGCGCGAGGACGCCGGTCCACTCCAGCGAGGTGCCGTTGAGCGTGGCCGTACCGGTGGAGGCGGTGACCGATCCGGGCACCACCTGGCCGTCGTCCAGGACCCCGGCCAGATCGTCGGTGAAGTCGCCGTTGACCGTCAGCGTGCTGGTGTTGGTCACGGTCACGGTGTACGTGAGGGTGTCGCCGGCGTTCACCGGCCCGGCGGACGAGGCCGACTTCTCGACCGTGTACGAGGGCTCGGGGCACTCACCGGCGTCCTGCACGGCCGTCGCACCGTAGAAGCCGTTGCCGGTCGCCTCGACGACCGTGACGGGCAGCGGATCGGTCGAGGCCTCCGTCGGGAGGTCGGTGAGCCGGTAGATGTCCCCGTTCGAGCCGAAGCCGTACACACTGCCGCCGGAGAGGGCCCCGCCGAAGACCTGCGGCACGGTGCCGATCTGGGTGACGGTGCCGTCCGGGTGGATACGGAAGACCGCCGACGGATCGCCCGTGGCCGAACCCACGACCGTGGAGAAGGCCAGGACATCCCCGTCGTCGAGCGTCAGGAAGTCACCGGCCGAGACGAAACCGGCGGGGAACGAGGCGGGGTACAGGCTGCTCACCCCGGTGGCCGGGTCGATCAGGAAGATCTGCTCGGACTCGAAGGAACCGGCGATCAACATGCCGTCCGCCCGCGCGGTCAGACCGTTGACCGCGGAGTTCCCCTCCGACACCCTCAGGTCGTCGAGCGGACCCGTGACCGGCACCGAGGCGGTCTCGGCGCCCGTGACGGTGTCGATGGTGTAGAGCGTGGTCATGTCGTTCCCGGGGAAGTTGACCCCGTACAGCGTCGATCCGTCCGGGCTGAACGCGATGTCGCCGTAGTTACGGTTCAGAGTCGCGGAGGACAGGACATCCCCCTCGGGGCTGTACTGCAGGAGCTGACGGGTGGCCCCGCCGGTGTTGGCCCACAGCGGGCTCGGCGGACAGTCCGCGAGCGCCGCACGGGCCGTCTGCGCGGGCGTGCCGCCCCTGGCCGACAGTGCTGCGGCCGCGGTGCCGCCCGTCGCCGTCACCGCGAGCGCGAGAGCGACGGCCGCGCCCAGCAGCCGTCCCCGCCCGGGAGACGTGGATTTCCGATGCATCAGACCTCCGTCATGTGTCCGAGGCGCGTCGGCGCGCCTCCGTCGGCATCAGGCCGAACTGCTGTATGCCTCCCACACGGCACGCGCGGTGAAGACGGGTTCACTCGCACGGCTGCGCCGGTCGTCCGGCGGGTATCAGCCCCTGTGAGGCCCGTCCAAGGCCCCCACGGGGCAGCCGTGTCGGTGCTCGCAGGTAGATTCGGAAGGAGGCACCCCACCGCCCGCACGCGGCCGGGTGTCTCTCCGACCAACGACAGCAGGAGTGATTCGCGTGGATCGTGTCGCGCTGCGCGGCCTCAAGGCCCGTGGGCACCATGGCGTCTTCCCCCGGGAGCGCGAAGAGGGCCAGACCTTCATCGTCGACCTGGTGCTCGGCCTCGACACCCGCCCCGCGGCAGCCACCGACGACCTGGCCCGCACCGTGCACTACGGCGTGGTGGCCGAGGAGGTCGTCGAGGTGGTGACGGGCGAGCCGGTCGACCTGATCGAGACCCTCGCCGAACGCATCGCCCAGCAGTGCCTGAAGCACGAAGGTGTCCAGGAGGTCGAGGTGGTGGTGCACAAGCCGGACGCGCCGATCACCGTCCCCTTCGACGACGTGACCATCACCATCACCCGGAGCCGAGCATGACTGCGTTTTCCACCGAGGGGCAGAGCGACCCGACCGTACAGCCGGTGCCCACCGCCGTCGTCAAGCAGGTGGACGCCGCCGACACCACCCTCTCCAACCCCAAGATGGCCGTGATCGCCCTCGGCTCCAACCTGGGCAACCGGCTGGAGACCCTCCAGGGCGCCGTCGACGCGCTGGAGGACACCCCGGGCCTGCGGGTCAAGGCCGTCTCCCCGGTCTACGAGACGGAGCCCTGGGGCGTCGCGGCGGACAGCCAGCCCTCGTACTTCAACGCGGTCATCCTCGTGAAGACCACGCTGCCCCCGGCCTCCCTGCTGGAGCGCGGCCAGGCCGTCGAGGAGGCCTTCGAGCGGGTCCGCGAGGAGCGGTGGGGCCCGCGCACGATCGACGTCGACATCGTGGCGTACGCCGACGTCCTCTCCGACGACCCGGTGCTCACCCTCCCCCACCCCCGCGCCCACGAACGGGCCTTCGTCCTCGCCCCCTGGCACGACATGGACCCCGAGGCCCAGCTCCCCGGCGCCGGAGCGGTCGCCGAACTGCTCGCCGGGGTCGGACGCGAGGGAATCCTGCCCCGCGCCGACCTGGAACTGCGCCTGCCGGAGTAATCGTTAGGCTCGACGGGCACGAGCTCAGGATCAGAGGCTCGTCAACGCGAGCTCGGGCCCGTACGAGCTCGGAAACACACGGGCTCGGAAACACACGGGCTCAGGAACGCAGGCGACGAAGGGCGGCTCACGCGGTGAAGCAACTACGGCTCGGGGTACTGGCGGGCCTCTTCACCGCCGCCGGGGTCCTCTCCTGGGGCGGCGCCCGCCTCTGGGACTCCCTCGGCACGCTCCCCAGCATCCCACTGGCCGCGTCGATCGTGCTCGCCGTGATCGCGGTGATCCTCCTGGCGACCGCGCTCTCCCTGCGCACCCGCCTGCGCGCCCAGCGGGAGCGCCGCCCCGGCGCCAAGGGCGTCGAGCCCCTGATGGCGGCCCGCGCGGTCGTCTTCGGCCAGGCGAGCGCCCTGGTCACGGCCCTGGTCGCCGGCGTGTACGGCGGCGCGGGCGTCTTCCTCCTCGGCTACCTCGACATCCCGCCCCGCCGCGACCAGGCCATCTACGCAGGCGCGGCGGTGGTGGCGGGCATCGGCGTCATCGCCGCCGCCTTCTTCCTGGAACGCGTCTGCAAGCTCCCCGCCGACGACGACAACGACGACGGCACGGGCACGGCGGCCGCGTAGGGCGGGCCGGGGCCGTGCCGTCGTGGTCCGGGGCCGGACAGTGTCAGCGGGCCATGATGAGGCTCATCGCCTCGGCGCGCGTCGCGGGGTCGCGGAGCTGGCCACGGACCGCCGAGGTGAGGGTCTTCGCGCCGGGCTTGCGGATGCCTCGCATGGACATGCACATGTGCTCGCACTCGACGACGACGATGACTCCGCGCGGCTCCAGGATCTCCATGAGGGACTCGGCGATCTGGGTGGTCAGTCGCTCCTGGACCTGCGGGCGGCGGGCGTAGACGTCCACCAGCCGTGCCAGCTTGGACAGACCGGTGATCTTTCCGGTGGACGCCGGGATGTAGCCGACGTGTGCGACGCCCCTGAACGGCACCAGATGATGTTCACAGGTGCTGAACACCTCGATGTCCTTGACCAGCACCATCTCGTCGTGGCCCAGGTCGAACGTGGTCGTCAGAACGTCCTCGGGCTGCTGGTAGAGACCGGCGAATATCTCCTTGTACGCCCGCGCCACCCGTCCCGGTGTCTCCCTCAGGCCCTCGCGGTCCGGGTCCTCTCCGACGGCGATGAGCAGTTCGCGTACGGCCGCCTCGGCCCGCTTCTCGTCGAATTCGCCGATCGATCCCTGGCCGTCCAGCGTCACCGGGTCGGTCATCTGTGCCTCGTTCCTCTGTGCTGCCCCGTGCGCGGTTCGCACGTGGACATCGCAGGCATACGGAAAAGCCGCGCCCCCACAGGCTAAAACCTGGGGGGGCGCGGCATCCATTCCGGGCCTGGTGGGGCCTCCGTGACGGAGGTCTCAGCCAGCGGAGCTGGGCTGGAACGGGGCTAGCTCTCGGGGCGGTCCTCGGGGATCGACTCCGGGGAGGGAGCGATGTCCTTCGTGAGGTCCGCCTTCGGGGCGATCTCCGGCGGGGTGGCCGAGCCGTTGGCGGTGGAAGCGCCGTTGGTGAGGGCCAGCTCCTTGGGAGAGAGCACCGGAGGCCGCGTCGACGGGGTGCGCCGGGCGGAGCCGGTCCACGCCGGGCGGGCGGGACGCTTGACGATCGGGGCGAAGATCTCCGCGATCTCGTCCTTGTTCAGCGTCTCCTTCTCCAGGAGTTCGAGCACGAGGGCGTCGAGGATGTCGCGGTTCTCGACGAGGATCTCCCACGCGTCGTTGTGCGCGCTCTCGATGAGCTTCTTGACCTCTTCGTCGACGAGCGCCGCGACCTCTTCCGAGTAGTCGCGCTGGTGGCCCATCTCACGGCCGAGGAAGGGCTCGGTGTTGTCGCCGCCGAACTTGATGGCGCCGAGCCGCTCGGTCATGCCGTACTGCGTGACCATCGCGCGGGCCGTCGCCGTGGCCTTCTCGATGTCGTTGGCGGCGCCGGTGGTCGGGTCGTGGAAGACCAGCTCCTCGGCCGCGCGCCCGCCCAGCATGTAGGCCAGCTGGTCGAGCATCTCGTTGCGCGTCGTGGAGTACTTGTCCTCCTCCGGGAGCACCATCGTGTAACCGAGGGCGCGGCCGCGGGAGAGGATCGTGATCTTGTGGACCGGGTCCGACTGGGGAGAGGCCGCCGCGACCAGGGCGTGTCCGCCCTCGTGGTACGCGGTGATCTTCTTCTCCTTCTCGGACATGATCCGGGTCCGCTTCTGCGGCCCCGCCACGACGCGGTCGATGGCCTCGTCGAGACTCTCGTTGTCGATCAGCTTCTTGTCGCTGCGCGCCGTCAGGAGCGCGGCTTCGTTCAGCACGTTCGACAGGTCGGCACCGGTGAAGCCGGGCGTACGGCGGGCGACGGCGCCGAGATCGACGTCCTTCGCGACCGGCTTGCCCTTCTGGTGGACCTTGAGGATCTCCAGTCGGCCCTGCATGTCGGGGCGGTCGACCGCGATCTGCCGGTCGAAGCGTCCCGGGCGCAGGAGGGCCGGGTCGAGGATGTCCGGGCGGTTCGTGGCGGCGATCAGGATGACCCCGCCCTTCACGTCGAACCCGTCCATCTCGACGAGCAGCTGGTTGAGCGTCTGCTCGCGCTCGTCGTGACCGCCGCCCATACCGGCACCGCGGTGCCGGCCGACGGCGTCGATCTCGTCGACGAAGACGATCGCCGGGGCGTTCGCCTTGGCCTGCTCGAAGAGGTCACGCACGCGGGAGGCACCGACACCGACGAACATCTCGACGAAGTCGGAACCGGAGATCGAGTAGAACGGCACGCCCGCCTCACCGGCGACGGCGCGTGCGAGCAGCGTCTTGCCCGTACCGGGCGGCCCGTAGAGCAGGACGCCCTTGGGGATCTTGGCGCCCACGGCCTGGAACTTCGCCGGCTCCTGGAGGAACTCCTTGATCTCGTGGAGCTCCTCGACGGCCTCCTCGGACCCCGCCACATCGGCGAAGGTCGTCTTCGGGGTGTCCTTGGTGATCAGCTTGGCCTTGGACTTGCCGAACTGCATGACCTTGGAGCCGCCGCCCTGCATCTGGTTCATCAGAAACAGGAAGACGAGCACGATCAGGACGAAGGGCAGCAGCGAGAGGAGGATCGAGATGAACGGGGACTGCTTCGACGGCGAGACGGTGTAACCCTTCTCGATGTCACCCGCCTCGAACTTCTCCTGGAGCGTGTCGGCGAGCTGGACGCCCTGGTTGCCGATGTAGCTCGCCTGGAACTTGTTGCCGGACTCCCCGGCGAGCTTCTGGCCCTTCTTCAGCTCGATCTTGATGATTTGTTCGTCACCGGTGGTCAGCTTGGCCTGCTCCACCTGGTCCTTGCTGATCGCCTGGATCACCTTGGCGGTGTCCACCGTCTTGTGGCCGCCCGACGAGCCGACGACCTGCATCAACACGACCACGGCGAGGACGGCCAGCACGATCCACATGACCGGCCCACGGAAGTATCGCTTCACGTCCATCCATACGGAGCGAAGACGCCCCGTCCCTCCTGCCCGTAGGTAAATGCTGCTGTCTTTGAAAAGAGTGTTCTTCGGACGGTACCCCAGTGGGGGCGCCCTCGGCCGCTGTGTGCGGCCGGGAAACCCGCTTTCGAAGCTTCAACGGCCCGAAGGCCGCGAGGGTTCCCCGGGTGTCAGCCGCCGTAGACGTGCGGGGCGAGCGTGCCGACGAAGGGGAGGTTGCGGTACTTCTCCGCGTAGTCCAGCCCGTAGCCGACGACGAACTCGTTGGGGATGTCCAAGCCGATCCACTTCACGTCGATCGCGACCTTGGCGGCGTCCGGCTTGCGCAGCAGGGTGCAGACCTCCAGGGAGGCCGGCTCCCGGGAGCCCAGGTTGGACAGCAGCCACGACAGGGTCAGGCCGGAGTCGATGATGTCCTCGACGATCAGGACGTGCTTGCCCTTGATGTCGGTGTCCAGGTCCTTGAGGATCCGGACGACACCGGAGGACTGGGTGCCCGCCCCGTACGAGGAGACGGCCATCCAGTCCATCGTGACGGGGGTGGACAGCGCGCGGGCCAGGTCCGCCATGACCATCACCGCGCCCTTGAGGACGCCGACGAGCAGCAGGTCCTTGCCCGCGTACTCCGCGTCGATCTTCGCGGCCAGCTCGACGAGCTTCGCGTCGATCTCTTCCTTGGTGAGGAGCACCGACTGAAGGTCGGTACCCATGTCCTTCTCGTTCACCCACGTCTCTTTCTCTGCCTGCCGGGCCCGGGGTGCGCCCCGGGCCCGGCCCGGCTGTTCGCCTGCGTTTCAGCCGCTTGCGCGTCAGCTCTGCCGAATGACCAGTCTGCCACCCTGCCGTCGGGCCTCGACGCGGCCGGGCAGGTTGATGGCCCGCTGGCCGCGCCAGCCGGTGATCAGGCGGTCGACTTCTTCGAGGTGGCGGGCGAAGAGGGAACCGGCGGGCGCCCCGGCCTCGATGGCGGCCCGGCGCAGCACCCGGCGGCGTACGGCGGGGGGCAGGACGTAGAGCTTGGCGCACTCCAGCTGCCCGGTGTCGTCCCGTACGGCGAGCTCCGCCTGGGCGGCCCAGGTGTCCAGGGCGTCGGCGTCGTCGCGGGAGAGCTGGGCCGTCCGGGCGAGGGCTTCGACGACGCCCTTGCCGAGCGCCTTCTCCAGGGCGGGCAGCCCCTCGTGGCGGAGCCGGGAGCGAGTGTAGGCGGGGTCGATGTTGTGCGGGTCGTCCCAGACGGGGATCGACTGGACCAGGCACGCCTTGCGGACGGTCTGGCGGTCGAGCTGGAGGAAGGGGCGGCGGTAGCGTCCGGCCGGTCCCGAGGCGGCGGCCATGCCGGAGAGCGAGCGGATGCCGGAGCCGCGGGCGAGGCCGAGGAGGACGGTCTCGGCCTGGTCGTCGCGGGTGTGGCCGAGCAGTACGGCGGCGGCGCCGTGGCGTTCGGCGGCGGCATCCAGCGCGGCGTAGCGGGCGTCGCGGGCGGCGGCCTCGGGGCCGCCCTCGCGTCCGACGTGCACGGCGACGGCCTCGACGGGGTCGAGGTCCATGGCGGCGAGCCGGGTGACGACCTCGGCGGCGCGGAGGCCGGATCCCGGCTGGAGGTTGTGGTCGACGGTGATCCCGCCGGCCCGGACGCCGAGCTTGCGCGCCTCGAAGGCGAGGGCCGAGGCGAGCGCCATGGAGTCGGCGCCGCCGGAGCAGGCGACGAGGACGAGGGGGGCCGCGGGCCGGTCGGGGAGGACGGCGCGGGGGCTTCCCGCGGTGCCGGACTCGGCGTAGCGGGAGAGGGGGGCGGGCGCGGTGCGCCGGGCCTCTTCGGCGGGCCGGTCGTGGCCGTGGTGCCGGTGGGATCGGGATTCGGTGTGGACGTCGTGCCGGTGGGATTCGGTGAGGACGTCGTGGAGTACGCGGCGGACCGCCAGGCGTATCGCCGCGACCGCAGGATGGGGACCCATGTCCGGTGCCCTTCGTGGAGATTCGGGAGGAGCGTCGAGCGCCGGAACGCGTGAGTCCCGTCACTCAGAGTGCGTCGATGGTGACAGAGGCAAGCTGTTCATCGAGCATTGCACGCCTTCCCATGCCCTCATGGTCCCTCGGATGGGTGATTGGAGGGCAGATTCCCGGACGTGGCCCGGAAACGAGTCATGATTCCGCCTTGCGGTGCACCCTTGCGACCCACTCCGCGGGTTTGGCGATCTCCGCCTTGGTCGGGAGGGTGTTGGGCGAGGTCCACACGCGGTTGAACCCGTCCATGCCGACCTCTTCGACGACCGATCGTACGAACTTCTCGCCGTCCTTGTACTGCCGGAGCTTGGCGTCCAGGCCGAGCAGCTTGCGGAGCGCCTGGTCGAGGCGGCCGGCGCCCTGGGCCCGGCGCTTCTGGAACTTCTCCCGGATCTCGCCGACGGAACCGACGACCTCGGGGCCGACGCCGTCCATCACGAAGTCCGCGTGGCCTTCGAGGAGGGACATCACGGCGGTGAGCCGGCCGAGCACCTCGCGCTGGGCGGGTGTCTGGACGACGTCGACGAGGCTGCGTTTGCCGTCCTCGTCACCGCGCTCGCCCTCGGGGCGCCCGGCGCCGGAGAGCGACTGGGCGGCCTCGCGCAGCCGCTCCAGGAAGGTCATCGGGTCGACCTCGGTCTCGTCCAGGAACGTCTGGATCTCGCCCTGGAGGTGGTCACGGAGCCAGGGGACGCCGGTGAACTGGGTGCGGTGGGTCTCCTCGTGGAGGGCGACCCAGAGCCGGAAGTCGTGCGGGTCGACGTCGAGCTCCCGCTCCACGTGGACGATGTTCGGGGCGACCAGGAGAAGCTGCCCGCCGCCGTTCGGGGAGGTGGGGAGAGGTGGGGCCTCCCCTGCTCGAACGGAGTTGAGAGCTTGGGGAAGGGAGGCGGGGGCGAACGTCTCGTACTGGCCGAGGATCCGGGAGGCGAGGAACGAGAGCAGCAGGCCCAGCTCGACGCCGGTGACCTTGCCGCCGACCGCGCCGAGCACGGCACCGCCGGGTCCGCCGGGGCGGCGCCCCTCCATCTTGGCCAGCAGCGGGCGGAGCAGTTCGCGGAAGCCCGCCACGTTGGCCCTGATCCAGCCGGCCCGGTCGACGACCAGGACCGGGGTGTCCTCCGGTTCGGTCCCCTCCGGGATCATCCGGGTGAAGAGGCGGACGTGCTCCTCCGAGGCCTTGGCGTGCCGCCGGAGCTCCGCGACGACGGCTCGGGCGTCCTCGCGGCTGATCTCGGGCCCGGGCCGTACCAGTCGGGTCGCGGTCGCGACCGCGAGGTTCCAGTCGACCATCTCTGCACCACCGATGCTCGTCATGCGTCAACCGTACGTGAGCGACTCGCCCGGTGGTGGGGTGTTGGGCGGCTCTTCGGGTGCCGGTTGCCGTCCCTCAGCCCTCCCGGCCGCCCTCGCCGACGAGTGCGGCGGCCAGGGCGTCGAGGGCGGGTTCGGCCGTGGCCGCCAGGTCGGAGCCGGAGGCGAGGAAGGCGAAGGCGAGCAGCCGGCCCTGGGGGTCGACGACGGTTCCGGCCAGGGAGTTGACGCGGCTCAGGGTGCCGGTCTTGGCGCGGATCAGACCGGCGGCGCCGGGGGCGTCCTGGTAGCGGGTGCTGAGGGTGCCGCTGAAGCCCGCGACGGGGAGGCCCGTGAGGGCGTGGCGCAGGCCGGGCCGCTCGGGGTCGGCGGCGCGGGCGAGGAGGGTGGTGAGGAGGGCGGCGGTGACCTTGCCCTCGCGGTCGAGTCCGCTGCCGTCGGCGAGGTGGGCGCCCTCGGTGGGGATCTGGAGCTTCCTGAGTTCGGCGGTGACGGCGCGGCGGGCCCCGGCGAAGTCGGCGCTCTCCCCCTTGGCGATGGCGGTCTGCCGGGCGAGGGCCTCGGCGATGTCGTTGTCGCTGTTGGTGAGGGTGCGCTCGACGAGTGCGGAGAGCGGGGCGGAGTGGTGGGTGGCGACCGTACGGGCCTCGGCGGCGGCGCGGGCGTGGCGGGGCCTGCCGTCGACCGTGACGCCCGCCTTCTCCAGCTCGGCGGCGAAGGCGCGGGCGGCGTCGCCCGCCGGGTCCTCGCTGCGGTCGGCGGGGCCCCGGTCCGTGTCGTCGAGGCGCCCCTCGTTGACCATCAGGGCGGTGACGGGGGCGATGTTGGTGTTGGGGCTGATCGGGTGGAGCACGGGGCCGGTGTAGCGGGAGGTGTCGTACGTGAGCCGTACGGGGCCCTCGCCGTCCTCGCCGTCCTCGCGCAGGGTCTTGGCGGCGGAGGCGGCCAGGGACTTCAGGGCGGCCGGGCTCAGGGTGGGGTCGCCGCCGCCGACGAGGGTGAGGGTGCGCGCGTCCTCGGAGAGCCGGACGGTGGTGGCGATGCGGTGGTCGGGGCCGAGGGCGGAGAGCGCGGCGACGACGGTGGCGATCTTGATGGTGGAGGCCGGGGTCATCGGGGTGGCGGGGGCGCGCCCGTACAGCTGCTTGCCGGTGGCCGTGTCAATGACGGAGGCGGTGGTCCGGGTGCCGAGTTCGGGGGCGCCGATGAGCGGGGCGAGGGCGGTGCGCAGGCTCGCCGGGTCCTGGGGGGCCGAACGGGCGTGGGCGGGGTCGAGGGCGCCCAGGACGGCGGGGGCGCTGGGGGCCGGTTCCGGGGCGCCCGGCAGCGTACGACCGTGATGTGCGCCACCTGTGCGGTCCGCGGCGGCTGCGAGCTGCCGCTCGGCCTTACGCTGACCGTTGTCCCAGGGACCGGCGGCGAGGACGGCGCCGGTGGCCACGACCAGGCCGAGCACGGCGGAGCCTGCGACGAGCTGCCAGGTGGGGGAACCGTTGCGCTTGCGCGTCAGGTTCCTGATCCGGCCCCACGGGTCCGACGGGCGGTTGGACGGTTCTTCCACCGGCTCGGCCACCGTTGACCAGCCCCTTTCGCGAGCACTCTTCTGCGTGGGGGACACTTAACCACCAGTCGTATGTGTTGATCATGGAGGAGCCACCCGTGGAGTTCGACGTCACCATCGAGATCCCGAAGGGTTCGCGGAACAAGTACGAGGTGGACCACGAGACCGGTCGGATCCGCCTGGACCGTCGACTCTTCACCTCGACCAGCTACCCGGCGGACTACGGATTCGTCGAGAACACCCTCGGCGAGGACGGCGACCCGCTGGACGCGCTGGTCATCCTGGACGAGCCGACCTTCCCCGGCTGCCTCATCAAGTGCCGTGCCATCGGCATGTTCCGGATGACGGACGAGGCCGGCGGCGACGACAAGCTGCTGTGCGTCCCGGCGTCGGACCCGCGCGTGGAGCACCTGCGCGACATCCACCACGTGTCGGAGTTCGACCGCCTGGAGATCCAGCACTTCTTCGAGGTCTACAAGGACCTGGAGCCGGGCAAGTCCGTCGAGGGCGCCGACTGGGTCGGCCGTACCGAGGCGGAGGCCGAGATCGAGGCCTCGTACAAGCGTCTTGAGGCCCAGGGCAACAAGCACTGACGTTCCTCCTCCGGTTCCGTTTGTGAGCCGGGCGGCGGTACGGGAACGGGCGGCACACCTTCGCGGGTGTGCCGCCCGTTCCGCTGTGCGCACCCGTTCGTCATGCGGCGGCCATGTCCGTGGCCATACTGGGCACACGTGCGCCCGGAGAAGCAGCCGAGGAGGAACGAGGTCGAGTGGTGGCGGAATCGGGCGGTCCGGAGGACCAGAAGCCCCAGTCCGACGAGGCACGGAGCGCTTTCGCCCCGCCTGCCGGGACGAGTCAGCCGCAGTCGCCGCCCGAGGAGGACCATCCGACGTCGGAGTTCGCGCTGCCGACCGGGGTGCACCCCGAGGCGGGCGGTCCGCAGGGGTCCGGCGGCGGTTCCGGGGGCGGCTCGAACGCGGAGACGCTGAGTTCCGCTTTCACCCCGCCGAGCACGTACAACGCCCAGCAGGCGCCGCCCGCGTTCACCCCGGCGCAGGGCATTCCGATGGTCAGGCTGACCAAGGAGGCGCCCTGGCAGGACCGGATGCGCACGATGCTGCGGATGCCGGTGACCGAGCGCCCGGCCACGGAGGCCATCCAGCGCACCGATGACGACACGGGCCCCGCCGTACCGCGCGTGCTGGACCTGACGCTGCGTATCGGGGAGCTGCTGCTGGCGGGCGGCGAGGGCGCCGAGGACGTCGAGGCGGCGATGTTCGCGGTGACGCGTTCGTACGGTCTGGACCGCAGCGAGCCGACGGTCACGTTCACGCTGCTGTCGATCTCGCACCAGCCCTCGCTGGTCGACGACCCGGTGACGGCGAGCCGTACCGTACGCCGCCGGGGCACCGACTACACCCGGCTGGCGGCGGTCTTCCGGCTGGTCGACGACATCACCAGCGAGGACACCGAGGTCTCCCTGGAGGAGGCCTACCGGCGGCTGGCGGAGATCCGCAGGAACCGGCACCCGTACCCGGGCTGGGTGCTGACGGCGGCCGCCGGGCTGCTGGCCGGTTCGGCCTCCGTGCTGGTCGGCGGCGGGGTGCTGGTCTTCATCGTGGCGGCGGCGGGCGCGATGCTCGGCGACCGGCTGGCGTGGCTCTGTGCCGGGCGCGGGCTGCCGGAGTTCTACCAGTTCACGGTGGCCGCGATGCCGCCCGCCGCGATGGGGGTGGCGCTGACGCTGACCCACTCGACGGACATCCGCCCGTCCGCGGTGATCACCGGTGGGCTCTTCGCGCTGCTGCCGGGGCGGGCGCTGGTGGCGGGGGTGCAGGACGGGCTGACCGGCTACTACATCACCGCCTCGGCCCGGCTGCTCGAAGTCATGTACTTCTTCATCGGGATCGTGGCGGGCGTGCTGATCGTCCTCTACCTGGGCGTCCAGCTGGGGGCCCAGCTCAACCCCGAGGCGCAGTTCGTGCCCAACGACCGGCCGGTGCTCCAGATCCTGGCGTCGATGGCGCTGAGCCTGGCCTTCGCGGTCCTGCTCCAGCAGGAACGGTCCACCGTGCTGGCGGTCACCCTGAACGGCGGGGTCGCGTGGATCGTCTTCGGGGCGATGGCCCGGACCGGGGACATCTCGCCGGTCGCGGCGACGGCGGTGGCGGCCGGTCTGGTGGGTCTGTTCGGGCAGTTGTTCTCGCGCTACCGGTACACGTCCTCGCTGCCGTTCATCACGGCGGCGATCGGTCCGCTGCTGCCCGGTTCGGCGACGTACTTCGGTCTGCTGGGTGTGGCCCAGAACGAGGTGACCCGGGGGCTGACCTCGCTGTCGACGGCGGTCGCGACCGCGCTGGCCATCGCGATCGGGGTGAACCTGGGAAGCGAGATCTCGCGGCTGTTCATGCGGGTGCCGGGCGCGGTCGGCGGGGCGAGCCGCCGGGCGGCGAAGCGGACGCGGGGGTTCTGAGGCCCCTGTCGTACGGCCCCCGGGGGGCTGGGGCCCCTGCCGTACGGACGGGCGGGTTCTGAGGCCCCCCGCCGTACGCCTGAACGGAAGGCGCCCCTCCCCGGGCCTGCGGGGAGGGGCGCCTTCGTACGCGTACGTACGGGAAGGAGTCAGCGCTTGGCGTGGCGGCCTCGGCCGGTGGCCGGAGGGGCCGGGGGGGCCGTGCCGTCGGGGTTGTCCCGCGCCGCGGCGGCGGCCTTCTTGTTCTGGCTGCGGGCCTTCAGGACCTCGACCACGATCGGCATCACGGAGAGCAGCACGATCAGGATGAGGATCTTCTCGATGTGCTCGTGCACGAAGGCGATCTTGCCGAGCATCGCGCCGAGCACGGTGACGCCCACGCCCCAGAGCAGCGCGCCCACGATGTTGTAGATCACGAACAGGCGGTAGTTCATCCGGCTGACGCCCGCGATGATCGGTGTGAAGGTCCGCACGATGGGCACGAACCGCGCCAGGACCAGCGACTTCGGCCCGTGCTTCTCGAAGAAGATGTGGGCCTTCTCCACGTTCTCCTGCTTGAAGAGACGGGAGTCGGGGCGCTTGAAGAGGGAGGGGCCGACCTTGCGGCCGAAGAGGTAGCCCACCTGGTCGCCGACGATCGCGGCGATGGCGATGAGGGTGCAGACGAGCCAGAGCGGGTACTTCAGCTGTCCTGTGGTGATCAGCAGCCCCGTGGTGAACAGCAGGGAGTCGCCGGGCAGGAAGAAGCCGATCAGGAGTCCGGACTCGGCGAAGACGATGAGAAGAAGGCCGGGAAGGCCGAACGTGTTGAGCAGATAGTCCGGGTCCAGCCAGCTCGGGCCGAGCGCAAGCGTATTCAAGGGTCCGGGCTCCAGGATGATGTGTGCGATGGGGCTGCGTAGCAACCCAAGCTACCAACGCCCGGTGAACGCCCTTGGTTCCAGTGGCGCACAGCGGGAATGCGCATCCAGGCGAACGGGACGAGGCTGACCCCAGGAGGTGCCACAAACATGGGCATTGAGGAATTCGGCGGCGGCCAGACCGCCCAGGCGGACGTGCTGGTCGTCACCACCAATGACGTACCGGGCTACGAGGTGACGCAAGTCATCGGCGAGGTCTTCGGGCTGACCGTGCGGTCGCGCCACCTCGGGAGCCAGATCGGCGCCGGGCTGAAGTCGATGATCGGCGGCGAGCTGAAGGGGCTGACCAAGACCCTGGTGGAGACCCGCAACCAGGCGATGGAACGGCTCGTGGAGCAGGCCAGGGCGCGGGGCGCCAACGCGGTCCTGATGATGCGGTTCGACGTCACGGAGGCGGCGGACGTGGGAACGGAGGTCTGCGCGTACGGGACGGCGGCGGTGATCCGGAAGGTGTGACGCGGCACCATCCGGACCACCAATGGGGCGTTATGCCTGATTAGCGAACCTTGCGAATCTATGGTGGCCGGGTGGCTGCCCCCGAACCCCCCGCACCCCCGTCCCCCACTCCCCCGCACCCCGCCTCCACCCCGGCCCGTCGGCTGCTGCCGCTCGTGCTGCCCGCGATCGTCGTCGGTGTGGTCTGCGCGCTGGTCCTGCTCGGGGTCAGCCTCCTGGCCGAGCGGCTCCAGGACGTGCTCTGGGAGACCCTGCCCGACGCGCTCGGCGTCGGCGGGTTCTCCTCGCTCTGGATGATCGTCATGCTCACCGCGACCGGTCTGGCGGTGGGCCTGGTCCTGCGGGCCGTCCCCGGGCACGGCGGGCCCGACCCGGCCACCACCGGGCTGGTGGACGCGCCGATGCGGCCGGGCGTCGTTCCCGGGCTGCTCCTGGTGACCGCGCTGGCGCTGGCGGGCGGGGTGAGCCTCGGGCCGGAGAACCCGATCACCGCCGCCAACGTCGCGCTCGCCTACTGGCTCGGCCGACGGGCGGCCCCCGGCGCACCGGCCGAGCTGTGGGTGGCGCTCGCCGCCGCCGGGACGATCGGCGCCCTCTTCGGCACCCCGATCGCCGCCGCGCTGATCCTCTCCGAGACGCTGGCCGGGCAACCGGGCCCCGGGGCGTTCTGGGACCGGCTGTTCGCCCCGCTCGCGGCCGGTACGGCGGGGGCGCTCACCATGTCGCTCATCGCGGAGCCCAGCTTCGACCTCTCGCTCCCTTCCTACTCCGGGCCGCACTGGGGCGATCTGCTCGCCGCCCTGCTGATCGCCTCGGCGGGCGCGCTCCTCGGTCTGCTGGCGGTGTACGCGTTCCCGGTGGCGCACCGGGCCTTCCGCGCCCTGCGCCACCCCGTGCTCGCGCTGACGCTCGGCGGGCTGGTGCTGGGGCTGCTCGGGGCGCTGGGCGGCCATCTGACCCTCTTCAAGGGGCTGGACGAGGTGAAGGAGATCGCCGGGGACCCGGACGGGTGGACGGCCGGGGAGTTCGCGGTGATGGCGGTGGTGAAGATGGCCGCCCTGGTCATCGCGGCGACCTGCGGATTCCGGGGCGGGCGGATCTTCCCGGCGGTCTTCGCGGGGGTGGCGCTCGGGCTGTGCGCCCACGCCCTGGTCGACGCCGTACCGCCGGCGCTCGCGGTCTCCTGCGCGGTCCTGGGCGTGCTGCTCGCCGTGACCCGGCAGGGCTGGGTGAGCCTGTTCACGGCGGCGGTGCTGGTCAGCGACGCCTCCGTACTGCCGCTGCTCTGCGCCGCCACCCTGCCCGCCTGGCTGCTGGTGACCGGGCGGCCCCAGATGCAGCTGGACGGGGAGGGCAAGGCGCTGCGGTGAGGCGGAGCCACCTCCGTACGCGTACGAGTAGGGAGGTGGCTCCGCCCGACGCGCCGGACGCCACGAACATCCGTATCGTCGCCTTCGTGGCGATAGGCACCTTTTCGCCCCGCTGCTGATGCTGATGCTGTCCCGACGGAGGTTCCCGCATGTCCACGCCCGTCAACGTCGCCGTCATCTACTACTCGTCCACCGGCACGGTCGCCACGATCGCCAAGGCCATCGCCGAGGACGCGGAGCGGGCCGGGGCGCGGGTGCGGCTGCGCAAGGCGGCCGAGCTCGCCCCGCAGGCGGCCATCGACTCCAACCCGGCGTGGGCCGCCAACGCGAAGGCGACCGCTTCCATCCCCGAGGTGTCGCCGGACGACATGGTCTGGGCGGACGCGGTGATCTTCGGTTCACCGACCCGGTACGGGAACGTCACCGCGCAGCTCAAGCAGTTCATCGACACCCTCGGCGGACTCTGGCAGTCCGGGCAGCTGGCCGACAAGGTCTACAGCGGCTTCACCGCCAGCTCCACCGCCCATGGCGGCCAGGAGTCCACGCTGCTCGCGCTCTACAACACGATCCACCACTTCGGCGGCATCCTCGTCGCCCCCGGGTACACCGACCCCTCGAAGTTCGTCGACGGCAACCCGTACGGCACCTCGCACGTGTCCGGGCAGGGCGACATCCCGGTCAGCGAGGTGACGCTGACCGCCGCCCGGGTGCAGGCCGAGCGCGTCGTGAAGTTCACCCGGGCCCTGAAGGCCGGGCTCGCCGCCGAGAGCTGAGAAACCGCAGTCGAGGAAGCAGTCGAGGAAGAGGACTCCGCCATGCCGCTCCACCGAGGCGCCCACCCGCAGCGGGACGAACACTCCGACGAGCGGCGCAGGCTCGCCCTCAACCCCTTCTTCGGCGAGGCCGATCCGACGGCCGCGATGAACACCGCGCCGCCCCGGCACAAGCTCCCCGAGGGGCCGCTGCCGCCGCTGACGGCGTACCGGCTGGTCCATGACGAGCTGATGCTCGACGGCAACTCCCGGCTCAACCTGGCCACCTTCGTCACCACCTGGATGGAGCCGCAGGCCGGGGTCCTGATGGGTGAGTGCCGGGACAAGAACATGATCGACAAGGACGAGTACCCGCGCACCGCCGAGCTGGAGCGGCGCTGTGTGGCGATGCTCGCGGACCTGTGGAACGCACCCGATCCGTCGACCGCAGTGGGGTGTTCGACCACCGGGTCGAGCGAGGCGTGCATGCTGGCCGGGCTCGCCCTCAAGCGCCGCTGGGCCCAGCGGAACGCGGACCGCTATCCGGCGACCGCGCGGCCCAATCTGGTGATGGGCGTCAATGTGCAGGTCTGCTGGGAGAAGTTCTGCAACTTCTGGGAGGTGGAGGCCCGACAGGTCCCGATGGACGGCGAACGCTTCCATCTCGACCCGCAGGCCGCCGCCGAGCTCTGCGACGAGAACACCATCGGGGTCGTCGGCATCCTCGGCTCCACCTTTGACGGTTCCTACGAGCCCGTCGCCGACCTCTGCGCGGCCCTGGACGCCCTCCAGGAACGCACCGGCCTTGATATCCCCGTCCATGTCGACGGCGCCTCCGGTGCGATGGTGGCACCCTTCCTCGACCCGGACCTGAAGTGGGACTTCCGGCTGCCGCGCGTCTCGTCGATCAACACCTCGGGCCACAAGTACGGGCTGGTCTACCCGGGGGTGGGCTGGGCGCTGTGGCGTACGGCGGACGAGCTGCCGGAGGAACTGGTCTTCCGGGTCAACTACCTGGGCGGCGACATGCCGACCTTCGCGCTGAACTTCTCGCGGCCCGGGGCGCAGGTGGTGGCGCAGTACTACACGTTCCTGCGCCTCGGGCACGACGGCTACCGGGCGGTCCAGCAGGCTTCCCGGGACGTGGCTTGCGGGCTGGCCCGGGGGGTGGAGGAGCTGGGCGACTTCCGACTCCTCACCCGGGGCGACGAGTTGCCGGTCTTCGCCTTCACGACGGCCCCGGACGTCCACACGTACGACGTGTTCGACGTCTCCCGCCGACTGCGGGAGCACGGGTGGCTGGTCCCGGCCTACACCTTCCCCGCCAACCGGCAGGACCTGTCGGTGCTGCGGGTGGTGTGCCGCAACGGCTTCTCCTCCGACCTGGCCGCCCTGCTGATCGAGGACCTCAAGCTGCTGCTCCCCGAACTGCGGTCGCAGAAGCACCCGTTGAGCCACGACCGGGCGGTCCGGACCGCCTTCCACCACTGAAGGCCTTCCACCGTTGAAGGCCGTCGGCCACTGAAGGCGTCAGCCACTGAATGCCTTCGAATTCCTTCGAATGCCTTCAGCCGAAGACGAGGGCGACGTCCTTGTCCACGCAGAACCGCAGGACGGTGACCAGTTGGCCCACGTCTTCGATGCGCCGCCGCAGGACGGGGTCGCTGTCGTCGGGCCGGCGTCGGCCGAGCATCGCTTCCAGCCGGGGCAGCATGGCCGCGCATTGAGCGGGGGTGAGGTCGGGGCCGCCGTCGTCCGGATGGTCGAGCAGGGGTGCCAGTGTGGTGGAGACGCCGCACCACGGGCGGTCTCCGCCGAAGCCGTCCATCTCGGTGAGCGTGAACCCCTCGGCCTCGGCCAGCCAGTTCCTGAACATGCTGAAGCCTGACCAGGACCAGGAGACGTCCGGGCTCTCGACGTCGCCGTCGCTCGGGAAGAGCATCAGTCCCACCTTGTCCCCCTTTGTTTCCCTTTGTTTCCCACAGCGTCCCCCTCTTGGTTCCCGCAGCCCATGATCGCTGCGGGGAGGGGTGCCGGGCAACGGAAAATCCCCGGACGGACCGGCGGACCGGCGGACCGACGGACCGACGGACCGCGCTGACTTTTCGTCAACGGGCGCCGCCATTCGGCGTGATACGCCCCGGCCCTCCCGGTCCGGCGACAGAAAAGGCCGAAGCCGGGACGGCGCACCTGCCTGCTGCTGTAGGTTCCTGCCCATGTCCACGAAAAAGGTCATGGAGAACCCCGAATCGCGCTTCTCCGCGCTCCTGGCCGCCGCGGCGAGCCTTCCGGGCGCACGCATCGACCGGGAGGCGTACCTCCGGAAAGCGCTGGCCCGGAATTGCTCCGAGGCGGAAATCCGGCGAGCGATCGAGGAGAGTCCGGCGGCGGCGGGAATTCCCGTCGAGATCCTGGACCGGGCGGCCAACGATTCCATCAACTACGAGACCGCCAAGGCCAGCGCCCTCTCCGCTGCCGCCGGAATACCCGGCATCCTCGCCCTCCCTGCCACCATACCCGCCGATATGGCCCAGTATTTCGCCCACATGTTGCGGATCGCCCAGAAGCTCGCCTATCTCTACAGCTGGCCCGACCTGTTCTCCGACGACGCCGATATCGACGACGCGACGAAGAGCGTCCTCACGCTCTTCGTCGGCGTGATGTTCGGCACCCAGTCGGCGAACAACGCGGTCGGGAAAGTCGCGACGATGATGTCGAAGGAGGTCGCCAAAAAGCTTCCGCAGAAGGCCCTCACCAAGGGTGTCGTCTACCCCCTGGTGAAAAAGGTCGCGGGCCATCTCGGCATGCAGATGACCAAGCAGACCTTCGCGAAATCCGTTTCCAAGGCCATCCCTGTCGTCGGAGCCGTCATTTCCGGCGGGCTCACTCTCGCGACCTACCGCCCCATGGCGAAGAGGCTGAAGAAACACCTCTCCGGACTGGAGTTGGCGAAACCGGTGCCCGGTGTGGTGGTCGGGGAAGTCATCGACGTCCGCGATTCCCCGATCCCGGAACCGGACCGGGCCGGGGCGGCCGACAGGCCCTCTAACGGCTGAGCCGCGCGAACTTCCCTACCGCCAGCGGGAAGAACACCACGAGGATCGCCACCGGCCAGAGGACTGCCAGGAGTTGGGCGTGCTCGGCGGCCCAGGAGCCGGTGGCGCCGCCCGGGTTGCCGAACAGCTCCCGTACGGCGGTGGCCGTCGCCGACATCGGGTTCCACTCGACCACCGCGCCCAGCCAGCCCGGCATCGACGCCGGGGTGGCGAACACGTTGGAGAGGAACGCGACCGGCCAGACCAGGATCTGGACCGCCTGCACCAGCTCGGGGCGGCCCGCCACCATGGCGAGGTGGATGCCGACCCAGAGCATCGCGAACCGCAGCAGGAGCAGCAGCCCCACCGCGCCGAGCGCCGCGGCCGCCCCGTTGTGCCAGCGCCAGCCGACCGCGTAACCGACCGCGCCCATCACCGCGAGCGCCGCCGTCGACTGGAGCATGTCCGCCGCGCTGCGGCCGACCAGGACCGCGCCCGGGACCATCGGCAGGGAGCGGAACCGGTCGATGACACCCTTGCCGAGGTCCTGGGTGACCGCGAGCATCGTGCTCTCCAGGCCGAAGGCCATGGTCAGGGCGAGCATCCCGGGGACCAGGTACTCGGTCGGGTCGCCGTCGACGCCCCGGCCGCCGCCGACCAGGTACGTGAACATCAGCAGCAGCATCACCGGGAAGACCAGACCCACGACCACCTGCACGGGCTCCCGGGCCCAGTGGGCGAGTTCGCGGCGGGTCATCGTCCAGGAGTCGGTCAGGGCCCAGGTGAACCGGCTGCCGCCGCCGGGGCCGCCCTGGCCCGGGACCGCCGCCGTCGTGATCGTCGTACTCATGCCGCCACCTCCGTCTCGTGGACCGCTTGTTCACGGACAGGGCTTCCGGTCAGGGACAGGAACACCTCGTCCAGTGTCGGGCGGCGCACCGCGATGTCCTCCGCCTCGATGCCCGCCCCCTCAAGCGCCCGGACCGTCCGGGTCAGGGCCGCCATCCGGTCCGGGGCGGGGGCGCTGATCAGTCGGCGGTCCGGGTCGAGGGAGGGGGTGAGTGCCGGGTCCGGGGAGCCCAGCAGCACTGCCGCCTCGGCCAGCCGGGCCGCGTCGCGCAGGACGACATCGATCCGGTCGCCCCCGACGAGCGCCTTGAGCTGGTCGGACGTGCCCTCGGCGGCGGCCCTGCCGTCGTCGATGAGGGAGATCCGGTCGGCCAACTGGTCCGCCTCCTCCAGATACTGCGTGGTCAGCAGGACGGTGGTGCCGCCGCCGACCAGGGACCGTACGGCGTCCCAGACCTCGGCGCGGCCGCGTGGATCCAGGCCGGTCGTGGGCTCGTCCAGGAAGAGCACGGCCGGTTCGGTGATCAGCGAGGCGGCCAGGTCGAGCCGTCTGCGCATCCCGCCGCTGTACTGCTTCACCGCCTTGCGCCCGGTCTCCGCGAGCCCGAACCGCTCCAGGAGCTCGTCGGCCCGGCTGCCCGCCCGGCGGGCGCCCAGGTGGTACAGGCGCCCGAACATCTCCAGGTTCTGCCGCCCCCCGAGCTGTTCGTCCAGCGCCGCGTGCTGCCCCAGCAGCCCGATCCTGCGCCGGACCTCGGACGGCCGTTCGCGGACGTCGAGCCCGGCCACCGTCACCCGGCCCGCGTCGGGGCGCAGCAGCGTCGACATGATCCGTACGGCGGTGGTCTTGCCCGCCCCGTTGGGGCCGAGCACCGCATGGACGGTGCCGACTCCGACCGTGAGGTCCAGCCCGTCCAGGGCGCGTTTCTCCCCGTACCTCTTCCGCACGCCGTCCAGGACGATCGCCTCGGTCACGAACCCCGCCACCTTTCGTAGTCAAACTTGACTAGCGACTCGAAGGTAAGCCGGATTCCGCCATTAGTCAAACTTTATTAGTCGCGATCCCCGGGATCCGGGACACCCGTCGCGTACGGGTTCTCCTCGCCCTCGGCGAGCACGCCGACGAACGGCTCACCCTCGCCCGCGAAGGTGTACGCCCCGCCCTCGATGCGCTCGACCAGCCCTCGGGTCCACTCCGCCCCCGAGTCGGCCGAGTGCACCCACAGGTTCATGATCTCGCCGACGTGGCCGAGGGATTCGGGGCCCTCCTCGGGGGTGTAGTAGTCGGTGACCGAGTCCCGCCACTCCCTGATGCCCTCGATCCGCTCCTTGAGCAGCGCGATCGCCTCCTCGCGGGGCAGGTCGACGATGAAGCCGATCGCCGCCGAGAGGACGTCCAGGTTCTGGTCGTAGGAGCGGATGGCGTCACGCAGCAGGGTGCGGTACTCCGCGAGCCCCTCCTCCGTGACCTCGTACTCGGTGCGCGGCGGGCCGCCGGCCGTGGAGGGGGCCGTCTCGTGCGCGTGCAGCAGCCCCTGTTTCGCCATCTGCTTCAGGGCGTGGTAGATCGACCCGGGCTTCGCGTTGGACCACTCGTGCGCGCCCCAGTACTCCAGGTCGTTGCGGACCTGATAGCCGTGCGCGCGGCCGTGCATGCGCACGGCACCGAGGACCAGCAGCCGGATTGCGGACATGACACCCATCTTCCTACTCAATCCCGACCAGGGTAGCCCGCCCGGTTGCGGACGGCCGGTCGATGTGCCCTGCCGCGTACCGCCGGGGCCAGCACCGCCGCCACCAGGCACCCCACGCCCAGCGCGACCCACACCACGTCGTACGTACCGAAGGCGTCCCGTGCCGTGGCCCCGAGGAAGGCCGAGGCGCCCGCGCCCAGTTGGTGGGCGGCGTTGGCCCAGCCGAAGACGATGGGGCCGTCCGCCCCGTGGACCCGGCGGCAGAGCTCGATGACCGGCGGCACGGTCGCCACGTCGACGAGCCCGTAGACGAGGACGAAGAGGAGCATCGGCGGCGTGACCTCGGCGGAGAACACCATGGGCAGCGCGAGCAGGGTGAGGGCCCGGACCGCGAAGCAGACGGTCAGCAGGCGGCGCGGGTCGAACCGGTCGGTCAGCCAGCCGGAGAGGACCGCGCCGAGGGCGGAGAAGACGCCGATCAGGGAGAGCAGCGAGGCCGCCGCCGTGACCCGCATCCCGTGATCGTGCGCGGCGGGCGCCCAGTTGGACCACATGATGCCGTTGGTCGACGCCCCGCAGAGGGCGAACATCCCGGCCAGCAGCCAGAACGGGCCGGTGCGCAGGGCGGCGGCCAGCACCTTCAGCGTACGGGTGGCGGCCCCGGGCGCCGGGGGCGGCCTGGACACGAACTCCGGTGCCCCGTACGGCTTTACGCCCACGTCCGCCGGGTGGTCGCGGAGCAGCAGCGCCACCAGGGCGGCCACGGCGAGCGCCACCAGCGCGAGGGTCACCACCGGGGGCCGCCAGCCGTGGCGGTCGACGGCCCCGGCGAGCAGCGGCAGGAAGAGCAACTGGCCCAGATGGCTGGAGGAGCTGAGCGCCCCGGTGACCAGGCCCCGGCGCCGGTCGAACCAGCGGG
This sequence comes from Streptomyces sp. NPDC059452, assembly GCF_042750035.1. Lineage (NCBI taxonomy): Bacteria > Bacillati > Actinomycetota > Actinomycetes > Kitasatosporales > Streptomycetaceae > Streptomyces > Streptomyces sp. NPDC059452. The sequence goes on along the minus strand of NZ_JBHYVE010000007.1, from coordinate 186,332 downwards.
CGGTGACCCCGGCGGCGAACGTCATGGTCAGGCAGCCGCTGCCGAGGCCGATCAGCACGCCCCAGTACGCGACCAGTTGCCAGGGCCGGTTCATGAACCCGGTGAGCGCGGCCCCCACCGCGACGAGCAGTAGCGCTCCACCGGCCACCCGCCGGACGCCGACGCGGTCCATCAGAGCCGCCGCGAAGGGGGCGGTGAGGCCGAAGAGGACCATGCTGACGGAGGCGGCCAGCGCGACCCCGCCCCGGTCCCACCCGTACTCCTCGCGCAGGGGCGTCACCAGCAGGCCGGGCACGGTGGTGAACGCCCCGGCGGTGACGATGGCCGCGCCCGCCGCCGCGGCGACCACCCAGGCGCGGTGGAGGCGGTGAACACGAGGGGGCGGTCCGTGCGGTGCGGTCCGTGCGGTCGTCGGAGGGGCCATGGAAACCAGCCTCGCGGCCTTGGCCCGCGGCCACGAGTGTCCAGATGGACCAGGTGCGCAAGAATATGGCCATGCCTCCGGTCTTCACCCACCCGGGGCGGCACCGCGTCGCCGTGCTCGCCCGCCCCGTCCTGCTCCCCATCGAGCTGGGCATCGTCCACCAGCTGTTCGGCCAGGCCAGAGTGGGTGCCTCGGCGGACGGCGAGCCGCTGTACGAGGTCGCCACCTGCGCGCTGCGGCCGGGCGAGGTGGGGACGGACGGGGACTTCACGGTCGCGGTCCGGCACGGCCCCGAGGCGCTGGCCGAGGCCGACACGGTCGTCGTCCTGTCGTCGTACGAGGACTACGTCCAGGACACCCCGGCTCTCCCGGCCCCCCTTGCCGAGGCGTTCGCCCTGATCCGGCCCGGCACCCGGGTGGCCTCGATCTGCACCGGCGCCTTCGTCCTGGCCTCCGCCGGGCTGCTCGACGGCCACACCGCGACCACGCACTGGCGGTACACGGAGCTCTTCGCCCGGCTGTTCCCTCAGGTCGAGCTGGACCCGGACGTGCTCTACACCGACGGGGGGAGCGTCCTGACCTCGGCGGGGTGCGCGGCCGGCATCGATCTGTGCCTGCACCTGATCCGGCGCGACCACGGGACGGCCGTGGCGAACGACGTGGCCCGGCGGACCGTCGTACCGCCGCATCGCGAGGGCGGCCAGGTCCAGTACATCCGGCGGCCCGTGCCCGCCCCGTCGGCTCCGGCCACCTCGGCCGCCCGCGAGTGGGCGCTGCGGCACCTCAAGGAGCCGATCACACTGGGGCAGTTGGCGGCCCGGGAGTCGATGAGCGTACGGAACTTCAACCGGCGCTTCCGGGAGGAGGCCGGTACGACCCCGATGAACTGGCTGAACCGACAACGCATCGAGCTGGCCAGGGAGTTGCTGGAGGAGTCCGATCTGCCGGTCGACCAGGTGGCCGCGCAGTCCGGGCTCGGCTCGGCGGCCAACCTGCGCCAGCACTTCCACGCGGCGCTCGGCACCTCGCCGAACGCGTACCGTACGACGTTCCGGGGTCCGGTGAAGTGAGCACCGGGCAGATGTTTTTGACGGTGGGTCAATACGGGAAGACCGAGCGCCCGTGCTGGATCGACATCCACTTCTGCGTCGTGAACGCCTCCACGACCGCCTCGCCGTTCAACCGCCCCACTCCGGACGTCTTCTCGCCGCCGAACGCCACCAGCGGATCGTCCTGCACGGTGGATCCGTTGACGTGGAACATCCCGCTGTCGATCCGCTGGGCGAACCGCACCCCGCGCTCCGCGTCGCCCGTGTGCACGGCGCCGCTGAGCCCGTAGGGGCTGTCGTTCACCATCCGTACGGCGTCGTCCTCGCCGTCGAACGTCATGAGCAGGGCCACCGGGCCGAGGATCTCCTGCGTCAGGAGCGGGGAGTCCTCCGGGAGGTCCGTCAGGACGGTCGGCTCCACGACGTTGCCGCGGGTCCGGCCCCGTACCAGCGCCGTCGCACCGTCCGCGACCGCGCGGTCGACGAGGGCGGTGAGGGCATCGGCCTGGAAGGCGTTGACGACGGGGCCGATCCGGGTCTCCGGGTCCCGTGGGTCGCCGGACTTGAGGGCGGCCACCTCGGCGGTGAAGCGCTCGGTGAACTCGGCGGCCACCGAACGGTCCACCAGGATGCGGTTGGCCGCCATGCTGACCTGGCCCTGGTAGAGGAAGCGGCTGAAGACCGCCGCCCGGACCGCGTGGTCGAGATCGGCGTCCGCCAGCACCACCAGGGCGCTGTTGCCGCTCAGTTCGAGGATGGTCCGCTTGAAGAACCCGGCCGCCGTCGCGGCTATGCGGCGGCCGACCCGGTCCGATCCGCTGAACGAGATCACCCTGGGCACGGGGTGCCCGATGAACGCGTCGCCGATCTCGGCACTGTCGGTGATCAGGACGTTGAGCAGCCCGGCCGGCAGCCCGGCGTCCTCGAAGATCTTCGCGACCAGCCCGCCGCCGACGACGGGGGCGGACTGGTGGGGCTTCACGACGACGGCGTTGCCGAGCGCGAGCGCGGGCGCGACCGACTTCATGGTCACCAGGAAGGGGAAGTTGAAGGCGCTGATCACGCCGACGACGCCGACGGGGAGCCGGTAGAGGCGGTTCTCCCGGCCGTCGGAGACGGCGGGGAGCAGGCGGCCCGTGGGCCGCAGCGACTGCCGGACCGCCTCGCGCAGGACCTCCGTCGCGCCGCGCACCTCGTACTCCGCGCGGAGCCGGGTGCCGCCCAGCTCGTCGATGACCGCCTCGACGATCTCCTCGGTGCGCTCCCCGGTGATGCGCAGGGCCCGCTCCAGGACGGCCCGGCGCTCGAACGGGTTGGTGGCGGCCCACTCCTGCTGCGCGCGCTCGGCGGCGCGGTAGGCCTGGTCGACCTCCAGCGCGGTCGCCACGGTGACGGCGGCGAGTTTCTCGCCGTTGTAGGGATTGAAATCGATGATGTCCCATGAGCCGCTGCCAGTGCGCCACTCGCCGTCGATGTACTGGTGGGCCAGTTCATGGAAGAAGGACATGCAATCCCTTACTGCAGGCGTTCGCAGACTCCTGATGTGACGTCATCGTACTGATTAATCACGTCAGTTGGAGGAGTCCGCGCAGGAGATCCCGGCTCTCCTCCGGCCCGGGGCTGTCCTTCCGCAGGCACCCCATGGCCTTTTCGTACTGCGCGACTTCCTCGGGCTTGTCCAGATAGAGCGCACTTGTCAGCTGCTCCAAATAGACAATGTCCGACAGATCGGATTCCGGGAAACGGAGCATGGTGAACGAACCGCTCTCACCCGCATGCCCTCCGTAACTGAAGGGCATCACCTGAAGGGTGATGTTCGGCTGCTCCGACATGTCGATCAGATGCCGCAATTGGGCACGCATCACGTCACGTTCACCGTAGGGACGGCGCAGCGCCGCCTCGTCGAGAATGGCGTGGAAGGCCGGGGCCCGCTCGGACACGAGCACTTTCTGGCGCTCCAGGCGGAGCGCGACCCGGCGGTCGATGTCGGCGGCGGAGGCCCCGCGCATTCCACGGGAGACCACGGCATGGGCGTACGCCTCGGTCTGCAACAGACCGTGCACGAACTGGACTTCATAGATACGGATGAGGGAGGCGGCCCCCTCCAGACCCACATAGGTCTGGAACCAGCCGGGCAGCACGTTTCCGTAACTGTGCCACCAGCCCGCCACATTGGCCTCGCGTGCCAGACCGAGGAGCGCGTCCCGCTCGGCCTCGTCCGCGACACCGTAGAGCGTGAGCAGATCCTCGACGTCCCTGGCCTTGAAGCTCACCCGTCCCAACTCCATGCGGCTGATCTTCGATTCGGAGGCCCGGATGGAGTAGCCGGCCGCCTCACGGGTGATACCGCGCGACTCCCGCAGCCTTCTGAGCTGAGAGCCCAGCAGGATGCGCCGCACCACCGATCCACTCGACTCGCCTGCCGACACTGGTGTGACCCTCCCCATCGCCTACCGGGCATTCGGGGCGCCCCCTGAACCCCGAGCTCCGGATTCTGCCACCAAAACGCTTCAGCCCGTACTCATTCGGTTACGGAAATGGGAAGACGTCCGGAAAGCTCCGAAACTGCCCGACGGAAGAAATACCCCGGAATCACCACGGTACCGGGCAGGTCCGGCGCGTGCACGTGCATCTGCCCTTGCATCTGCCCTGCGCATTGGGAAGCATGGCCCCTGCGCACCTGCGTGCTCGTGTTGTGCCGCTGTACCCCCCGCAGTACCGCTGACAGGCAGTGCCGCTACAGCCGCGAATCCCGGGAGTGCCTCGTATGGGGACGAATGGATCGACGATGCTCGAGCCGTTACGGCAGGGGCTTCCCCCGACCGACCCCTCAGGGGTCGCCGGCTCGGCCTCCTGCGCTCTGCCCGCCCGCTACGAAGCGGTCGGCGGAGCACGGCAGTTCACCAGGTCCACCCTGGAACGGTGGGAGTTGAGCGACCGTTTCGACGATGTCGCCCTGGTGGTGTCCGAGCTCGTCACCAATGCCCTGCGCCACGCGCTGCCGACCGATCCGCCCCGGGAGTTCCAGGACCCGCCGGTGCGGCTGCATCTGATGCGGTGGAGCTCCCGGCTGGTCTGCGCGGTGCGCGACCCCAGCCGGGAGAGCCCGGTGGCGGGCGAGGCGGCGGACTCCGCCGAGTCGGGCCGCGGCCTGTTCCTGGTGGAGTGCGTCAGCGACAGCTGGGGCTGGCACCCCTCCCCCGCACCGGCCGGGACGTTCCCCTCGACACCCCTGTACGGCAAGGTGGTCTGGGCCCTTTTCCGGCTCTCGGACTGCGCGAAGAACGGGTGACCCGCGCGGTGCGGGCGCCGGCCTTTTGGTGACGGCCACTTGGCGACCGGGCGGAATCAGCCTCCGGTCGCCAGGTGGTCGAACTCGCCGTCCTTGACGCCGAGCAGCAACGCCTCGATCTCCGCCGGCGTATAGACGAGCGCCGGCCCGTCGGGATGGCGTGAGTTGCGCATCGCCACATCCCCTCCGGGCAGTTTCGCGAACTCCACGCAGGATCCCTGGGAGTTGCTGTGCCTGCTCTTCTGCCAGACGACTCCGTGAAGCTCTGTGGCCGCCATGCCGTTGTACACGTGGTGCACAGGACGCTCCCCGAGTTGCAAGGTGCAAGTGTCAACTAGATCGGATCATAGCTCTGTTCATATGCCAATGCATGAGCAGATGCACGTGCACGCGGGGTGTTCCTTCGATTACAGGCTTTCCGCTGCCGCCGGGACGGTCTCCCCGCTCTTCCGGAACACCTCCGGAAACCCTCCGGAACCCCTCCGGAAACCTTCCGGAGTAGAGACGAACGGCACGCCTATTTCGCTCCCGCTCACCGGAGTTGACCGGAAGGAACTTGGTAACGTGGCGCGGTCTTTCGACCGGAGAACAGCAAAGGGGGAACTCCACGTGACCAGGTTCGTACGCACCGGTGGTGTCGTGGTCGCCGCACTGGCCGCCGCACTGGCCCTGACCGCCTGCGGCAGTGACGACGACGCGGGCAAGGGCTCCGGGCCGGGTCCGGGCCCGGACGCCGGGTCGAGCGCGACGCCCGGGGACGGCCAGGGGACCGGGGAGCCCGGCGGCGGCGCGGACGCGGCGGCGCTGGCGGGCACCTGGGTGGGGCTGACGGACGGCAAGAACGTCACCGTCTCCATCGCCGCGGCCAAGGTCGTCGTCGTCGCCGAACAGGCCGTCTGCCACGGCGATGTGAAGAACATGGGCGAGGTGATGCTCGCGGTGAAGTGCCCCGACGGCTCGACGGACCGCGCGATGGGCGCGATCGAGTCCAACGACGGCAAGAAGCTGGTCATCTCCTGGGACGGCGGGATCAAGGACACGCTCGCCAAGGCCGACGCCGGGAAGCTCCCGACGGACCTGCCCTCGATGCCGGAGCTTCCGGAGCTGCCCGAACTGCCGGACCTGCCCGAACTGCCGGACGTGCCCGAGGTGCCGTCGGCCTCGTGACCCGGCGTACGGGGCTTGGGCTCCGGCGTACGGGCGGGCCCGGCGTACGCGGCCCGCGCTCCGGCGTACGAGGCTCGGCGTACGGAGGCTCGGGCCTCGACGTACGAGGCTCCGGCCTCGGCGTACGGGGGCTCCGGCCTCGGCGTACAGGGCTCCGGCTCAGCGTTCCGCGAGGGTGCTGCTCACACGGGTGGAGCCGCCGCGCTCGTCCAGGGCGCGGGTGAACTCCTCCAGCGCCTCCAGAAGCAGCGCCGCGCCCCGGCGCACCACCGGGTCACCGACCGGCGTGGTGCCGTCCTCCGCCGGAGTCGGCACATCCCAGTGGGCCACCGCGTCCACCACCGGCTGCCAGTCGGGCAGCCGCCGCTCCCGTACCGCCTTGGCGCCCTTCTCCGTGGCCCGGCGCAACGCCTCCGCCAGCTGGGCGGCGCCCGGCACCGGGTCCGCCGAGGCGGGCGGGAGGTGGGCCTCCAGGACCATCGCCGACCGGCCGAGCTGGGCCAGGGCGTGCTGGGCGTCGGTGGCGGCGGCCCGGGAGATGCCCCGGTGGCGTACGGGTTCGTGCTGGGCGGTCGCCAGCGCCTCCTGCCAGGCGACCCTGGCCTCCCGGGTGGCGATCAGGGCGTCCCGTACCTCCTCCAGGTCCCGGTGGGCCGGGGCCGCGTACCGGTCGACCACCGTCGCCGCGTACCGCCCGTCCGCCACCAGCCACTCGGCCAGCCGGTTGCGCAGCCGCGGGGTCTCCCAGGCCGGGTAGAGCGCGTACGCGACCATCGCGAGGAGCCCGCCCACCAGCGTGAGCACGATGCGTTCGGTGACGGTCTGGGACCAGTCGTCGCCCGCCATGCCGAGCAGGAAGACGACATAGGCGGTGACGCAGACCTGGCTGACCGCGTACCCGGTCCGCATCAGCAGGTACATCAGCCCGGCGCAGACCACCGACAGGAGCGCGGAGAGCCGGGCGTCGGGGTGGGCGGCCTGCACGATGGCGGTGGCGAGCCCGATGCCGACCAGGGTGCCGCCGAAGCGGGCCACGGAGCGGCCGTACGTCTGCGAGAACTCCGGGCGCATCACCATGACGGCGGTCATCGGCGCCCAGTACCCGTGCCCGAGCGGCAGGGCGGCGCCCACGAAGTAGCCGGCCACGGCGACCACCGCGACCCGGATCGCGTGGCGCAGGATCGGGGAGCCGTGGTGCAGCTCCCGGCGCATCGCCTTCAGCACGACCGGCACCAGCCGCAGCAGGGTGGGGCGGTGGCGGGTGTCCGGGGCGAGGTTCTCGGGCAGCCCGCTGTCGGTGCCGGTGCCCTCCGCGATCTCCAGGACGTCGTCCAGCAGGGCGGCGAGGCGGTCGGCGGCGCGGAGGGCGGGGCCGACGAGGATCACGTCGTTGTCGGGGGTCTTGAGGACGCCGAGGTCGGTGGCGGAGAGGTGGACGGGTTCGCCGTGGCGGACGGCCCGGGCGGCGGCGTCGAGCACGGACCCGGCCGCGCCGAGCAGCTCGTTCACCCAGGCCCGCTCCAGGCCGTCGGCGGGGACGCCCATCGCCGGGTCGGCCAGCGAGGCGAGGACCGGACGCAGCCGTTCCGCGATGCCCCGGGCGCCCTGGAGCTCGACGGGGCGGCGGCGGGCCTGACGCGGGGTGACGGCGGCGGCGCTGCGGGCGGTCATCAGGGGCAGCGGGTCGAAGGGGGCGACCGGGTCGTGGCGCAGCCGCCGGGCGTAGTCGGCCTCGGCAGCCAGCGCGTCGGCGAGCGCGTCGCGCTGGGCGCCCCATCTCCGTACCGGGAACAGGACGATCAGCGCCGCCTGGACCACCCCGCCGACCAGGATCATCCCCGCGTGGGCGGCCGCGTCCACCACGGAGGTGGGCAGGGTGATCGTCACCAGCATGATCGCCACGTTGGACGAGGCGATGATCCCGCCCGTCGGCCCCGCCGCCCAGGCCAGACCGGAGAGGAAGGTCCAGACGCCGAGCAGGCAGAGGAAGAGCACGGGGTGCGAGGCGGTGACGTACCCGAGGAACGTCGACACGGCGAGGCTGGCACCGGAGACGAGGGCGAGCACGGGGCGCGGCCGCCAACTGCGCTGGAAGGTGGCGATGGCCGCCTGGAAGGCGCCGAACGCCGAACTCGCCGCGATCTCCGGCCCGAAGAGGACCAGGCTCGTACCGACGACGAGGGCGAGACCGGCCGCTCCGCGGAAGGCGATGAGCGGTTCGAGTCTCTGCCGCTCGATCTCCAGCCCCGAGCGGGCGGTCTCCTTCAGCGCCCGGAGCCAGCTCATGGGCCGAGCCTAGCCGCAATGACGGACAAGTCGGACTTACGCCATGATTTCACCGTTACGCGGGCCGCTGCCGGGGCCTTTTCGGGAACCGGCCATGCGGGCGCGGTCGGCGGCCTCGGTGCCGTGGTTCCAGCCGTCCAGGTCGGTGGCGCCCCGGACCCGGGTGGTGGTGGTCCGGGGGAACATCCGCTCGGCGGCCTCGGTGACGGCCACGTCCCGGGCGGCGAGGACGGGGAGCAGGCCGGAGGGGCCGTCAGCCGTACCACCCCCATCCGTATCGGCGGCCGCCGTCACCCGTTCGGCGGTGTCGGCGAGCCGGGAACCCAGCCGCTGCGCGTACGCCATCAGGAACGACTGCCGGAAGGTCTTGGTCCGCTTACGGCCCGAGGCCCGCTGTCCGGCCTCCGCGCGGGTCATCGCCGCCGTCCCCTGGACGAGCAGCGAGGTGAACAGCAGCTCGACGGCGTCCAGGTCCGGTTCGAAGCCGACGACCGTGCTGAAGCCGAGGTCACCGTTCCACACGGCCTGACAGCGGTTGGCGGAGGCGACGGCGTCGAGCAGGATCGCCTTCGCGCTCTCGTACGGGGGTTCCACCCCGATCCGGCAGGCTCCGGGGGTCTCGGTGCTCTGCGTACGGGCGGCGACGATGGCCTCGTCGATGCTGTGCCGGGCCATCAGCTCCTGGGCCTTGCTCGTCAGCGCCTCGGCCTCCTCCGGGAAACCGGTCGCCTCCGCCTTCGCCAGCAGCGCCCGGATGCGGGTGAGCATGCGGGGCTCGTCGGGGGCGGGCGCCCGGTGGAGGTGGTCGGCGACGGTGCCGGGCGCCGGGCCTACGGGCTCGATCGCGGGGAGCCGCAGCAGCAGCCGGTACAGCTCCAGCAGATCGGAGGCGTACGAGAAACGGTCGGGCTTGTTGCGCGGTACGGGTACGGGTCCGGGCAGCTCGATGAGCTGGGTGCGCCAGCGGGGCGGCAGCTCGACGTACCGGGCGGTCTCGGCGGCGATCAGCGTGGCCGCCAGCACCGCCCGCCGCTCGTCGAGCTCCAGCCGGACGAACCGGACCAGATCGGCGGGGTGCCAGCCCCTCCCCCAGGCCCGGGTCACGAACTCCTCGCCGCGCCGGTGCAGGTCGTCGTCCGCGTCGGGGGCGGCGGCGAGCAGGGAGGCCCCGGTGTCCAGGGCCGCATCGCCCTCCGCGTAGAGCGCCGCCGCGCATGCCTGGTCGATCACCGGTTCCATCCGACCAGGGTAGGCGGGGTGGTGGGGTGGCTGTCCGGGGTGACTGTCCGGGTGACGGCGGGACCGCAGGGCTCGGGCTCCGGGGAGGGATCCGGCTCCGGGGAGGGCTCCGGCTCGGGCTCCGGCTCCGGGGCGGTGTCAGTGGTGGGTGCCAGACTCGCGTCCATGACCGAACGGTGGGCGGTGGCGGCGGCTGACGGGGGCGGGGCGCTCCTCGTGCCACTGGGGCAGGACGGCACGCCCACCGGGCCGGTGCTGGCCGAGCCCGACCTCGTGGCGGCGGTCCGCTCCCGGCCCGAGGTGGGGCGCTGGGTGTGGCGGTCCACCGCCGAGCTCTACCCCCGGCTGCTCACCGCCGGGGTCCGCGTCGAGCGGTGCTACGACATCGAGTGCGCCGAGCTCCTGCTGCTCGGGCACGCGGGGCGGCTCGGCGAGCCCCGGTCGGCGGCCGCCGCGCTGGCCCGGCTGGAGAACTCCCCCGTACCGCCGGACCCGCCCGCCCGGTCCGCCGAACCCGGCGCGCAGTCCTCCCTCTTCGAGCCGTCCGCCGGCCCCGGGGTCCCCTTCGAGGGGCTGCTGCGGGTCTACGTGGACCAGGTGCGCCGCCACGGCACGGCCGAGCACCCGGACCGAATGAGGCTGCTGACCGCCTCGGAGTCGGCGGGGATGCTCGTCGCGGCCGAGATGCACCGGGCCGGGCTGCCGTGGCGGGCCGACGTCCACCGGGAGGTGCTGCACGGGCTGCTGGGCGAGCGGTACGCGGGCGGCGGCGAGCCCCGCAGACTCGCCGAGCTGGCGGACGAGGTGTCGGCCGCCTTCGGCCGAAGGGTCCGCCCCGACCTGCCCGCCGATGTGGTGAAGGCGTTCGCGCAGGCCGGGATCTCCGTGAAGTCGACCCGGCGGTGGGAGCTGGCTGAGGTGGACCATCCGGCGGTCGAACCGCTGATCGCGTACAAGAAGCTGTACCGGATCTGGACGGCCCACGGCTGGAGCTGGCTCCAGGACTGGGTGCGCGAGGGCCGCTTCCGCCCGGAGTACCAGCCGGGCGGCACGGTCAGCGGGCGCTGGACGACCAACGGCGGCGGGGCCCTCCAGATCCCCAAGGTCATCCGGCAGGCCGTCGTGGCCGACGAGGGCTGGCGCCTGGTCGTCGCGGACGCCGACCAGATGGAGCCGCGCGTGCTGGCCGCGATCTCCCGCGACCGGGGCCTGATGGAGGTCGCCGGTCACGAAGGGGACCTCTACAAGGCCCTGTCCGACCGGGCGTTCCACGGCGACCGCGAACACGCCAAGCTGGCGCTGCTCGGTGCGATCTACGGCCAGACGTCCGGGGACGGCCTGAAGAACCTGGCCGCCCTGCGCCGCCGTTTCCCGCTCGCCGTCGCCTACGTGGACGACGCGGCGCGGGCGGGCGAGGAGGGCCGGACGGTACGGACCTGGCTGGGCCGCACCAGCCCGCCGGTCGCGCTGCCGGGCCAGGACGAGGAGGCGGGCCTCCCCCAGGAGGGCGGCGAGGCGGCCCCCGACGGCGGATCGGCCCGGGCCAGGGGTCGCTTCACCCGGAACTTCGTGGTGCAGGGCAGCGCCGCCGACTGGGCCCTGCTCCTCCTGGCCGGGCTCCGCCGCACCCTCCACGAACAGGGGCTCCGGGCCGAACTGGTCTTCTTCCAGCACGACGAGGTGATCGTGCACTGCCCGGCCGAGGAGACCACCGCCGTGACCGAGGCGATCCGGACGGCCGGCGAACTGGCCGGCCGGATCACCTTCGGGGAGACCCCGGTGCGCTTCCCGTTCACCACGGCGGTGGTGCAGCGCTACTCCGACGCAAAGTGAACGACTCCGGCCCCGCCCCCGGGGTGCGGTGCGGCTTCCCGGGGGACGGTGCGGCTTCCCCGGGGGGTGCGGCTCCCCCGGGGACGGCGCAGCCTCCCCGGGGACGGCGCGGCTCCCGGGGGGGGCGGTGCGGCCCCCGTACCTCCGGCCTCCGGGTGCGGGGCCACCTCCGCCCCCGGGTACAGGGCCCGATGCCCGGTGCCGGGCGCCTGGTACCCAATGCCCAGCGCCGGGTGCCCGATGTCCGGCGCCGGGTGCCCGAAACCTGGCACCCGGAACTCGGCACCCTGCGCACCCCCTACTTCTGCTGGAGCTTCAGCCACTCCGGGCTGGTCGCCACCGCCGTGAGCTGCTCCAGGGTGAGCGCGGGCTCCGGGCGGGTGGCGGGGGTCGACTGCGCGCCGGAGTTGAAGGCCGAGACGACCACCCGCATACCGTCGGGCCGCATCGTGTCCGCCGTCCACCAGACGACCCCGGCGCCGCCCTTCTCGCCGGGCTGCTGCGAGGTGGCGAGCAGCGTGCCGTCGGGCAGGGTGGTCGCATCGCCGTACAGCTGATGGGCGACGTCCCGCATATCGGGCTGCACATTGATCTGTACGAGGGTCTTGCCCCGGCCGTCGTCGACGACGACGGAGGCGAACTCGCCCCCGCTGTCCGTCTTCTCCCCCACCGTGAGCCCCTCGGGCAGCAGCTTCAGGAAGGTGGGCATCAGCAGCGTGTAGTCGAGGGGCAGCGCCGGGGAGTCCTCCGCCCCCGGGCGGGACGTGTCCGACGAGGGCTTTCCGGTCGGCGGGGTGTCCTTCTCCGCGCCTTCCTCCGCGCCCTTCTCCGTGTCCTTATCCGTGCGCTCCACGTCCTCGGCGTCGGGCGACGGCTTTCCAGAAGCGCGCGAGGGCCCATCGGTCTCCACCGCGTCGGCGTCGCCCGTCAGCGCGGCGGCCAGCGGGCGCCACTCGACGGCCCGCGCCAGCTCCATGAGCGCCTTGTCGCCGAGGGCCGGGCCCGAGCGGGTGGCCCCCGCCCCACTACCCGTCACCCGGTTGTAGGCGCGGGCGTCCACCGCGACTCCGCCCGCCGTGAAGAAGACGGCACGCGCGGCCCCCGACGAGCCGCCCGGGCCCGACGCCCCATCGGCCTCGGTGCCTGAGTCTGCCTCCGTGCCTGTGCCCCTCCCGTCGGCGCCGGAGTCGAAGCAGACGGTGAGCCCGGAGTCGTACCCCTCCTCGCCGCTGACGATGCCCGGGGTTGTGCCCGGCGGCTCCTCGCAATCGGTCCCCTCGGCCGCCTTGCTGCCCGGCGCGGGGTACAGGAAGACCTGGACCGACCCCTTCCCCTTACCGTCGTCGTAGACAGCGGAGGCTGACACACGCTTCGGGCCGTCCGCGCCCCCCGTCACCGCGCCCCGCGCCTCCTTGGCCGTGCCGGGCGGAAGAAGCTTCTCCAGGACGGCGGCCACCTTCTCCTCGGAGAGGCCGCCCGTGAGGTTCACGGGGTCAGCGGGCCGGCTGCTCGCCACTCCCGTACCGCCGCCGCCACCGCTGCCCAGCAGCCCGGCGCCGAACGCTCCACCACCTCCGACCAGGGCCAGGGCCAGCACGCTGCCCGCCACGGCGGCGCTCCGGCGGCGGCGGAGCGAGCGGCGGCCCTGTTCCAGAGCGCCGTCCACCAGCGCGGCCCGGCCGGAGAGGTCGAAGGTCTCCCCGGTCCGGCGGAGCTCCTCGCTGAGTTCGTCTTCAAAAGGCATGGGGAACCACCACTTCTCGTTCTGGATGCACAAGCCTGGATGTGCGGCTGCTTACACGGCCGCGATGCACAGCGGTTGACGGCAAGAGACGGCGAAGGACGACGGCTGACGGCGGGCGACGGCAGGTGACGTCTTCGGGCGTCAGTGGGCGGCGAACTCCGCGATGCTGCCGCCCAGCAGGCCACGCAGCCGCCCGAGGGCCCGCACCGAGCGAGTCCGTACGGCAGCGGAGCTCACCTGGAGCGCGGCGGCGGTCTCCTCGACGCTCCGGTCCTCCCAGTACCGCAGGACCACCACCGCACGGTCCTTGGGAGCCAGTTGGGCCAGCGCCCGGAGCAACGTCATGCGCAGCGCCGGATCGTCGGGGTCGGCCCGGGTCTCCTCGGGCAGCTCGGCCAGCGGGCGTTCCGATGCCGAGCGGCGGCGCCGATGGGTCAGGAATATCCGGACGAGCACGGTCTGCGCGTACGCCGCCGGGTTGTCGATCCTGCGGGCCCGGCCCCAGTGGACGTACATCCGGCCCAGCGTCTCCTGCACCAGGTCCTCGGCGAGGTGCACATCACCACTGGTCAGCAGACAGGCCGAGCGGTACAGATGGCTCGCCCGCACGGCAGCGAACTCCTTGAACTCCTCGGCACGCGATGTCCTCATACCCTCCCCCGTTCATCCGGCCTCCGTTCCGCCCTTCCACCTGATCGACGCGCCGGGGCCGGGGAAATGTTTCACACCACCCGCAAGAAAATCCTCCGGCCCTGCGATCCCCCGGAATCAGGGACCGCACGCGAAAGCGCCCCGTTCACGCGCCGGACGGCGTGAACGGGGCGCGGGGCGGTGGTGCGCGTCCGCTGCTTCGGCGTCTACCCGCGTTCCCACAGCGCGGGGACGTTCGGCGGCTCCCAGCCCGTCATCGACTGGTGTGCCTGCCGGCAGCGGTAGGCGACCCCGCCGTAGGTCACGCGGTCTCCCGCGCGGTAGGAGGTGCCGGGCGCCCAGGTGCCGCCCGGCGGAGTGGTGGGCGGATCGGTCGGACCGGGCGTCTGGGCGACGTCCAGCACGAAGTCGAAGCTGCCCTGGCGCCCGTTGCCGACGCTGCGGACGTTCATCAGCAGCCTCGGGTCGAACAGGGCATCGGTGTTGTTGCGCGGTTCACCCGGGAAGTACAGCTGCGTGGTGAGGATGCGTCCCCCGGGCGCCTGCGCCTTCACGTGGAGGTGCCGCGTACGGCCCGGGTAGAGGCCCGGCACGATCGTGGTGAGGCTGAACGCCCCGTCGGCACCGGTGAACTGGTGCCCCCGGAACGCGTACTGGGCCATGTCGTACGACCCGTTGGTGTCGGCCTGCCAGAAGTCGAGCAGCGCACCGGAGATGGGCCGGCAGGCCCGACCGAAGACGTAGCCGCTCACGGTGAGCGGTACGCCGGGGGTTCCCGGCGTCACCAGGCTGGTGCGGCGCGGGGAGTTGGGCTTGAAGTACGGGCCCTCCATCTGCGGCGGAGTCGGGTCGTCGCCGTCGTCGCACTGCGGGGTGGGGTCCAGGAGGACGCCCCCTTCCGACGACGCGGTGTCCCGGGCGAGCGCGACGCCCCCTCCGGCGAGCAGAGGAGCCGCGCCCGCGACGAGCGCGGCCTTCAGGAGACCCTTGCGGCTGATGCGCCGCCGGTCCTCGGACGCCTCGTCGGACGCGTCCTTCTCATGGGGGGTTGCGTTGTCCATTTGTGGGGTCATGACAGTTTCCTCGGAGTCCTCGGTGCGGGGAGGCAGAAGAGGTTCAGGAGGTTCGGTGACGCCGGGTGGCCAGTGGGGTGGGGACCCCCGGGGCGGAGGTCGGATCCGCCGCCGGAGGTCGGGAGGAGTAGCAGGTGAAGGAGGTGCAGGAAGTGCAGGAGACGGAGGTCAGATCCGCTGCCAGAGGGCCGGGACGGCCGCCGGGGTCCAGCCCGCCTGGGCGGTGTGGGCCTGGAGGCAGCGGTAGGTCGCTCCGCCGTACGTCACCGTGGCGCCGACGGCGTAGGAGGTACCGGCCGCCCAGGTGCCGCCCGGCTGGTCGGTGGGCGGCGGAGTGGTGGGCGGAGTGGTCGGGGTGCCGCCACCGCTGGTGACGAGCGTCAGCCCGTACGCCTGGAGGGCCGGGAGGAGCGGCTGGAAGTACGTCGTACCGCCGGTGCGGCAGTTGCCGGAGCCGCCGGAGGTGACGCCCTGCGCCTGGCTGCCGGAGATGTACGAGCCGCCGGAGTCGCCCGGTTCGGCGCAGACGCTGGTACGGGTCACGCCGGAGATGGTGCCCTCCGGGTAGGTGACGCTGGTGTTGAGCTGCTGAATCGTGCCGCAGTGCCAGCCGGTGGTGGAGCCGGAGCGGCAGACGGAGGCGCCGACGACGGACGGGGTGGAGCCGGTGACGGTCACATCGCCGCGCCCGTAGCCGTTGACCAGGGGCTTCGGCACCCAGTTGGCGTTGGTGGCGACCCAGGCGTAGTCACGGCCGGGGAACGTCGAGCCCTGGAAGGAGCCCTGGGCCTGCTGGTTGACGCCGTTGGTCGTGGTGCCGACCCGGCCGCAGTGACCGGCGGTGACGAAGCCGTTCTGCGTACCGCGCGTCACCGAGAAGCCGACGGAACAGCGGCCGGACGGGTTCATGTAGTACGCGTCGCCGCCCCGGATGTCCGCGAGGGCGCGGGGCTGCTCGGTGGAGCGGGCGACGGTGATCAGCTTGTCGCTGACCCCGGCGGCCTTCACGAACACCTCGGCGGCCGAGGTGCTGGCCGCGTTGACGATGACCCGGTTGGCCTCGACGTCGACGTACCAGACGGGCACGTTCTTCGGGGCCTTGCTCAGGGCCGCCTTGTCCAGGGCGTCCTTGACGGCTTCGAGCCGGTCCAGGCTGTGGCCGACGACCTCGGCCGTGGCGCCCGCCTTCTCGATGAGGGCGGCCTCGGAGGCGTCGGTCGTGGAGACGGTGAGGTCCGCCGTGTCCCCGCTGACACGGGCCCCGGCGAAGCTGGTGCCGAGGGACTTCTCCAGTCCGGCGGCGATGGCGGCGGCGCGGTACTCGCCCGCTATCCGGGTCTTCGCGGCCTCGGCGTCGAGTCCGAGGTCGCGTTCCATGGCGGCCAGCAGGCCGGGGGAGAGGCTGTCGGCGGAGACGGCCGGAGTACTGGCCGCCGGAGCACCGGCGGACGCCACTCCGTTCAGTCCCGCGATGGCGAGCGCGCCCACGGCCACCGTGGCGGTGGCGGTGGCGAGGACGCGTCTGCGGAGCGTGGTGTTCTCCACGTAACTCTCCTTGTTTCTGTGGGGTGTCCGGATCCGGTGGGGGTTGGTCCGGACCAGGGAATTGCCGACACCGTAGCCGCGCGCCGACCCGGCACAGGAGATCCCGTTCACCCCCCTCCCTCCGCGTTATGGGGGCCGTTTCCGGCAGGGTGCGGCCGGATCGGCCCACTCCGCGCACAAAGGTGCCTGCCTCCTCGCGCGGAGGCGCCCGCTTCCCCCGTACGCAGGCGCCCGTCCCCTCGCGCGAAGGCGCCCGTCCCCTCTCGGTCGAAGGCGCCCGCCGTCTCCCCAGGAGGGTCCCGCCGTCTCCCCCGGAGGGGCCCGTCGTCTCCCCTTCGGTGGTGGGCCCGGGTAGGTTCGGCCCCATGCACACAGGGCAACTTCTGGGCTCGGGGCGCACCGCCGACGTATACGAACTCGACGGCTCCTGGGTCCTGCGCCGCTACCGCGACCGCTCCGACACCACGGAGGAGCTGGCGGTGATGTCGTACGTCCGCGCCTTCGGCTACCCGGTGCCGCGCATCGGCCCGCCCGCCGCCGGGGCCCTCCCCACGGACCTGGTGCTCCAGCGACTGACCGGCCCGACCATGTCCGAAGCGCTGCTGGCGGGGGCCATGGGCGCCGCCGAGGGGGGCGCACTGCTGGCCCGGCTGTTGCGCGAGCTGCACGCGATCCCGCCCCGGGTCTCGACCGATCCGCAGGACTGCATCCTCCATCTCGACCTGCACCCGGCCAACGTGATGCTGACGGACCGGGGGCCGGTGGTGATCGACTGGTCCACCGCCACCGAGGGCCCGCCCGGATTCGACCGGGCGATGTCGGCCCTGACCCTGGCCCGGGTCGCGCTCGACCCGGAGTTCCCGGCTCCGGAGGCCCAGGCCCGTACGCTGCTGGCCGCCCTCCTCGCGGAGCTGGCCGAGGACTGGGGCGCCGACGCCGCCGAACTGGCCCGCGCCCGGGCCCGCCAGCGGGAGAACCCGTTCCTGACGGCGCCCGAACGCGGCTGCCTGGACGCGGCGGTGGAGATGGTGCTGGGCTGCACGCCTCCGCCCCCTTCTCCGCCTTCTGCGCGTTCTGCGTGAACTAATCCCGCATACCGGCCAGTTCGACCGGCCGGGTCCGCAGCGCGAACGCGGCGGGTACGACGGCGGAGACGGCCGCCAGCACAACGGCGACCGCGACGACGGCCCCCGCCGTCCCCCACGGCACCAGCACCCACGACCGGACCCCCAGCAGCGCCAACGCGCCCCACACCCCCGCCAGGTTGACGGCGGCGACCCCCAAGCCGATGACCGCCCCGACGGCGACCGCGACCACCGCCTCCACCGCCACGAGCCGCAGGACCTGCGGTGCGGTGGCCCCGGCGAGACGGAGCACGGCGAGGTCGCGGACCCGGTCGGAGGTGGCCGTCACCAGCGTGTTGGCCAGGGCAAGCCCCGTACAGAGCAGAGCCGTGCCGAGAATCAGCCACAGTCCGGACCGGGTGGCTCCGCCCGGCGCCGGGGCGGCCTCGGCGGCCCACTCCGCCCCGCTCACCACCCGTACACCGGCCCCCTCCGTGACGGCGGCCGTGCGCAGGGCGGCGGCGACCGCGCCCGGGTCGGCGCCCTCCGCGGCCGCCACGTCGATGCGGTCGGCCGCCGCTCCACCGGCGTTGCGCGCGGTGACGTAGACGCCGTTGCTCCCGGTGCCGGTGGCGAGGACGGCGGCGATGCGGAGGGATACCTTCCGGCCGTCGCCGAGCCAGACGGTGACCCGTTCGCCGACGGTCGTGGTCAGCCACTCCTCGTTGACCACGATGCCGTCGTCGTCCAGGTCGGCGAGGCGTCCGGCCACCACGGGCGGCGCGGAGACCGCGGCGAGGCGGGCGGGTTCGACCGCGCGGGCCTCGGAGGTGACCAGGGCCGTGCCCTCTTCGAGCACGGTGACGGCGGTGGACCGTGAGACGCCGACCGTGGCGCCCTCGGTCTCCCGCACCCGTTCGACGAAGCGCGGCGGGAACGTACGACCCGGCGCGTCCGGGACGACCACGAGGTCGGCGGTCGTGGCGGTGCGCACCTCCACCGCCTTGGCCTCGGCGAGGGTGGCCACCGTACCCAGCAGGGAGACGGTGAGGGCGACCGTGATCACGACGGGGGCGGCGACGGCGGCCGTACGGCGTACTCCGGCGGAGGTGTTCTCCCGGACGAGTACGCCGGTGGCGCCGGGCAACAGCCGGGCGGGCAGCCAGGTCAGCGCCCGGGCCAACGGCCTTACGAGCACGGGCGCGAGAAGCGCGGCGCCCACGATGAGCAGCAGGGGACGCGTGACGTACGCCTTGCGCCCCAGTACGTCACCGGGGTCCAGGGCCAGCGCCGCGACCAGGAGCCCCGCGCCGGTCAGCAGGGCGAGGGCGGCCAGGAGCCACCGGCTCACGGGCATGGTCCGGCTGTCGACGGCCGCCTCGCGCAGCGCCTCGGTGGGCGCGGTCCGCCCGGCCCGGTGGGAGGCGGCGAGCACCCCGGCCGTGGCGACGGCCACGCCGGTCCAGAACGCGGTGTGCAGCGGCCAGCTCTGCTCCCCGATCGCGAACCACGGTGGTGCGAGCCCCGCGTCAACCAGCCGGGCGGCGAGCAGCGGAGCCCCGGCGACGCCCAGCAGGCAGCCCACGGCGGAGGCGAGGACCCCGACGACCACGGCTTCGGCGCAGACCGTACGCCGGATCTGGCCGGGGGTGGCGCCCGCCGTGCGCAGCAGCCCGAACTCGCGCCTGCGCTGGGCGACGGCAAACGAGAACGTCGAGGCCACCACGGAGACGGAGACGAACAGCGTGATGCCTGCCGCCGTCCCCAGCAGCGCGTTGACCGAGACGAGCGCCTCCGCGTCGAGGTCCGGCCCGGGGTCGGCGCGGCGCCGCTCGTCGCCGGTGAGGACGTCCATGCCCCCGCCCGCAGCGGCCACCACTTCCCGTACGGCGGTGGCATCGGCGTGCACCACCAGGGCGTCGACCGCCGGGGAGACCCTGGCCGCCTCGGCGTCGGTGAGGAACAGGGCGTCCTCGAAGCCCCGGTCGGCCGCGATGCCGACCACGGTCAGGGTGGTGGTGCCCGCGGGCGTGGTGGCCCGGACCCGGTCGCCGGTACGGAGGCGGCTGCCCGGCCCGGCGGTGACGACGGCCTCATCCGGGGCGGCCGGGGGCCGTCCGGTGGTCAGCCGGTAGGGGGCGGCCTCGGCGATCGACCAGGGGTGACCGGCCCTCGGCTCGCTCCCCTCGCCGGGGGCGGCCACGTCCACCGGAAAGGTCCGGTCCTCCACCGTCTTCCCCAGGGCGCCCAGTCGGGTCACGAGCGCGGGCGGCACCGGCCCGACCCGGGCGAGCGGCCGGGTGCGGACGCCGGTCGCCGTCCGGACGCGCAGCTCGTCGGCGGCCCGGACGACGACGGGGGCCGCGGCGAAGCGCCCGGGTTCCCGGTCCGGGGCGTCGAAGGTCGCGGCGAGGGCCAGCCCGGTGGCGGCGATCAGCCCGACGCCCAGGGCGAGAGCCACGAAGGAGCCGACGAAGGTGACCCAGCGGATCCGTACGCCGCGCAGCGCGAGCATCAGCACGGGGCTTCCTCCGTATGCGAACGCGTGGCCTTCTCCGTACACGAGCCCATGGCTACCTCCGCACGTGAACGCGTGGCCTTCTCCGTACACGAGCCCATGGCTACCTCCGCACGTGAACGCGTGACCTTCTCCGTACGTGCCGGGGCGGGCGGCGACTCCACCCGGGCGGCGAACGTCATCCGGGCGGCCACCCGCTCCGCCGACGGCGCGTACAGCTCGTCGACGACCCGCCCGTCCGCCAGGAACAGCACCCGGTCGGCGAAGGAGGCCGCGACCGGGTCGTGCGTCACCATGATCACGGTCCGGCCGTCGTCCACCATCGAGCGGAGCAGGGCGAGCACACCGCGCCCGGTGGTGGAGTCCAGGGCGCCGGTCGGCTCGTCCCCGAAGAGCACCTCGGGCCGGGTGACCAGGGCGCGGGCCAGGGCCACCCGCTGCTGCTGGCCGCCGGAGAGTTCGCCGGGCCGGTGCCGGGCCCGCCCCCGCAGCCCGACCTGTTCCAGCGCCTCCAGCACCTCGGTCTTCTTCGGTCTGCGGCCCGCCAGCCTCAGCGGCAGGGCCACGTTCTGCTCGGCGGTGAGGGAGGGCAGCAGGTTGAACGCCTGGAAGACGAAGCCGATCCGCCCCCGGCGCAGCCGGGTCAGCCGCCTCTCACCGAGCCCGGTCAGCTCGGTTTCGCCCAGGAACACCTGACCGCCCGTGGGCCGGTCCAGCCCCGCCGTGCAGTGGAGGAGAGTCGACTTGCCGGAGCCCGAAGGCCCCATGACGGCGGTGAAGGTGGCCCGGGGGATGTCGAGGCTGACCCGGTCGAGGGCCCTCACCTCCCCGTCTCCACGACCTTCGCGGCCATAGGAACGGGTGACGGAGCGGAGCCGTACGGCGGCTGACTGATTCATGACATCCAGTCAACCGACGCTCCCGGTACGGCACATCGGACCAGGATGGAGTCCTCATGGTAGAGCTGGCTCCACCATCGCGTTCCGGATAGCGGCAGGTCAGATGGGGGAGCGAGCGGGATGGCCCGGGGACGGCGGTGTCTCGTAGCGTTCCAGGCATGTACTCACCCGGCGCACCGCAGCACGGCACACAGCCGCAGCACAGCACGCAGCTGCCGTACGGGCCCGGCCTCCGGCGACCGCTTCTGAAGCCGTCCCCGGGGCCGCTCCGGAATCCGCTCCTGCGCCGGGACCACGTGACCGGTTCCCGGCCCTGGCGCGCCGCGCTCTATCTGCTGACCAGCGTGCCGCTCGGCGCCGCCACCCTCCTCGTGCTGGTCCTGCTCGCCGTCGCGGGCAGCGCGCTCGCGGTGGTCCTGGTCGGGCTGCCGCTGCTCCTCATCCTGGTCCTCTCCGGCATCCCCCTGGCCGCGCTGGAGCGGCGCAGGCTCCGGCTGATCGACAGCACCCCGCTCGCCGACCCGCACCGCGAACCGCCCGCCCCCGGGCTCGTCTCCTGGCTGCGCACCCGGTTCCGGGAGCGGTCCACCTGGCGGGAGTTGGCGTACGCGCTCCTCTTCGCCACGGTCCTGTGGCCGCTGGAGGCCCTGGCCGTCGGGGCGATGCTCGTGGTGGGCGGCGGGCTGATCGCCACTCCCGCCGTGATGGCGCTGGGCGGCGACGGGGAGGCGAAGGTTCTCAAGCTCTGGATGGCCGACTCCTACCTGGAGGCGTTCGCCGCGCTGGCGGCCGGGGTGGTGCTGCTGCCGGTGCTGGCGTACGCGCTGGTTGCGCTGGCCGCCGGGCGCGCCGTACTGACCCGGCAGCTCCTCTCCGTACCGGACTCCGGGGCCGACTCCCGCCTCCGGGAGCTGGACCGGTCCCGGATGCGGCTGGTGGACGCGTTCGAGGCGGAGCGGCGGCGGATCGAGCGCGACCTGCACGACGGGGCGCAGCAGCGGCTGGTGGCGCTCTCCATGACCCTGGGCCTGGCCCGGCTGGAGGCGGCGGCGGGGCCGGAGGACCCCGGCGATCCGCTGGGCGGGCTGCTGGCCAAGGCGCAAGGGGAGGCGGACGTCGCCCTGCGGGAGATCCGGGAGCTGATCCGGGGCATCCACCCCCAGGTCCTCACCGACCGGGGGCTGCCGGCGGCGGTCGAGGACATCGCGGACCGTTCGCCCATCCCCGTGGACGTCCGGCTGGACGTGCCGGGCCGACTGCTCGAAGCCGTGGAGAGCGGGGTCTACTTCGCGGTCAGCGAGGCGCTGGCGAACGTGGCGAAGCACAGCGGCGCGACCCGGGCGAGCGTACGGGGCAGGGCCGTCGCCGGGCGGCTGACGGTGGAGGTCGAGGACGACGGGCGCGGGGGCGCACGGATGGCATCGGACACCAGAGAAATGGAAGGCGAAACAGGAGACGGAACGGGAGGCAGCACAGGAGGCAAGACAGGCGAAGGAACAGACGGAGGAACAGGCAGAGGAGCAGACGGAGAAACAGGCAGAGGAACAGGCAGGGGAACAGGCAGGGGAACAGACCAAGGGCGGGCGGACGGAGGAACGGGCCTTCAGGGCGTCGCCGACCGTCTCTCGGTGCTCGGTGGCCACCTGCTACTGTCCAGTCCGCCCGGGGGGCCGACAGTGTTCCGGCTGGAGGTCCCCTGTCCGCCCGCACGATCGAGGGTCTGATGCTGCGCGTCGTACTGGCCGAGGACAGCGTGCTCCTGCGTGAGGGCCTCATCGGCCTGCTGGAGCGGTTCGGCCACCGGGTGGTCGCCGGGGCGGGCACCGCGCGAGAGCTGACGGCGGCGGCCCTGGAGCACCGCCCGGACATCGTGGTGACCGACGTACGAATGCCCCCGGACTTCTCCGACGAGGGCCTGCGGGCCGCGGTCGCGCTGCGCGACCACCTGCCCGGCCTGCCGGTCCTGGTGCTCAGCCAGTACGTCCAGCGCGCTTACGCCGAGGAGCTGCTCGACTCCCGCGACGGTACGGGGGTGGGCTACCTGCTCAAGGAGCGCATCGGCCACGTGGAGGAGTTCGTCGACGCCCTGGACCGGGTCGCGCGCGGGGACACGGTCGTGGACCCCGAGGTCGTACGCCAGTTGATCCGGCACCGTCGCGACCCGCTGTCCCGGTTGACGGCCCGCGAGCAGGAGGTGCTGGCCCTGATGGCGGAGGGCCGGTCCAACGCGTCCGTGGCAGCGGTCCTGTCCGTGGGCGAGGGCACGGTCAGCAAGCACTTCGGCTCGATCCTCACCAAGCTCGACCTCTCCCTCTCCGACGACACGAACCGCCGGGTGCTGGCTGTACTCGCGTACCTACGCGGCTGAGCCCCAAGCCCACCTCACCTCCGCCCCTCCCCTTCTCTCCCTCCCATCCGCACCCCCATCCGCACACCCCATCCGTGCGCACCCGTCGGCGTGCGCTTGACAGCCATCCCCCCAGAACTCCATGATTCCATTAATTGACTAATGGAATTGAGGCGAGGCGCGTGGCAGACACGAGCACCCCGAGCGGGACCCCCGGCAGTTGGGCGCTGGAAGCCCGCGGCCTGAGCAAGCGCTACTTCGGCGGCTGGGCGCTGCGCGACTGCTCCTTCCGGATCCCCACCGGACGCATCTGCGGGCTGGTCGGCCCGAACGGTGCAGGAAAGAGCACGCTGCTCGGCCTGGCCACCCGCCAGGTGCAGCCGACATCAGGTGAGCTGCGCGTCTTCGGCGTACCGGTCGACGACCCCGCCGTGATGCCGAGGTTCGCCTTCCTCGGCCAGGAGAAGCCGCTGTTCAAGCGGTTCACCGTGGCCGACACCCTGCGGATGGGCGCCGAGCTCAACCCCGCCTGGGACGCGGCGGCGGCCGAGCGGATCGTCCGCTCCGGCAACGTCCCGCTCGACGCGAAGGTCGGCGCCCTCTCCGGCGGCCAGCGCACCCGCGTCGCCTTCGCGCTCGCCTTCGGCAAGCGCCCCGACCTGCTGCTCCTCGACGAGCCGATGTCGGACCTCGACCCACTGGCCCGCGACGAGATGAGCACGCTGCTGATGGCGGAGGCCGTCGAGCGCGGGACCACGGTGGTGATGTCCTCCCACCTGCTGACCGAGCTGGAGGACATGTGCGACTACCTGCTGGTCGTCGCGGAGGGCCGGGTCCGGATGGCCGGTGACACCGACGCGCTCGTCCCGGCCCACACCCTGGTGACGGGCCTGACCCGGGACGGCTCCCTGCCGGCCGGGCTCGACCGGCACACCGTGGTCGAGACCCGCGTCCAAGGACGCCAGTTCCAGGCGCTGATCCGGCCGAAGGGCCCGCTGCCCGCCGAGTGGGAGAGCGTCGAGCCCTCCCTGGAGGAGGTGCTGCTCGCCCACCTCCGCTCACCGGACGCACCCTCCCTCTACACCCAGGGCGCCCGCGTCGAAGCCGAAGGGACCCAGGCCGCATGAGCAGCACCTCCACCCTGACCGAAGCCCCCGCCGAACTCCGCCCCCGGCGCCGCCTGTTGCGCGGTCTGCCCTGGCTCGTCGTACGTCAGCACCGCGTGGCGCTGTCCTGTGTCCTCGGCCTGACCGTGCTCGGCGCGCTCTGGATCGTGTACCAGCGCCACGAGCTGGTCCAGTTCCTCGACTCGGCCGGATGGCCGGAGAAGGAGGTCAGGTATGGGGTACAGGCGAGCCGGGGTTACCTCTTCATCTCCGCCCTCTTCAGCGGCCTCCCACTGATTTTCGCGGTCCTCATCGCCGCCCCGCTGATCGCGGGCGACCGGGAGAACGGCACCGCGCAGCTGGTCACCACCCAGTCCGTGACCCGCCGCCAGTGGCTGATCGCCAAGCTGGCCTTCGCCTACGCCCTCGCCCTGGTCTCCGGCGTGGTGCTCTCGGCCGCGTTCACCTGGTGGTGGGAGCCGCACCGCTCCTTCTTCGCCAGCCGATGGATCGACGGCGGCATCTTCGACAACACGGGCCCGGTCCTGCCGGCGCTCCTCCTCTTCCTGACCGCCGCCGGCATCACCATCGGCGTCCTGGTGCGCCGCACGCTGCCCGCCATGGTGGTCACGTTCCTCTTCACGGCCGCCGCCGGGATGGTCTGGGACGAGATCCGCACCCGCCTCGGCTCCACCAAGATGTTCACGTACCCGTTGGACGGCGAACTCCCGGCCCGCTTCCACGACACGTACGAGGTGGACCGCTGGGTCGGCAATGCGAAGGGGGATCTCTTCGGCTGGGGCTCCTGCGCCGAGCCGACCGAGCAGGCGCATGAGGCGTGCATGCAGGAGAAGGGCATCGTCAACCACGTCGTCGAGTACCTCGAATACGACCAGATGGCGGCGATGCAGTGGACCGGAGCGGCCATCCTGCTCGCCGGGACGGCGCTCCTCACGGCGTTCGTCCTGTGGCGGGGTTCGCGCCGCCCGCTGTAGGGGCGGTGCGCATCCCCTACGTAAAATGTCGGAAATCGAGCGGAAGGTGAAGTCCGTGGTCGTGTTCCGCATCGACCGCCGCAGCGGAGTGGCGACGTATCTCCAGATCGTCCGCCAGGTCGAACAGGCGCTGCGCATGGGGGCCTTGGAGGAAGGTGACCGGCTGCCCACCGCCGCCCAGGTCGCCGCGGAGACCAAGGTCAACCCGAACACCACACTGAAGGCCTACCGGGAGCTGGAACGGGCGGGCCTGGCCGAGGTGCGCCAGGGAGCGGGCACCTTCATCACCCGCACCCTCGCCCAGCCCCGCTCCGGCCCCGACTCACCGCTCCGCGCCTCCCTGGCCGCCTGGCTGGCCGAGGCCCGCGCGGAGGGCCTCACGGGCCAAGACGTCACGGCCCTGTTCCACGCGGCGTTCGAGACCGCGTACCCGGGCGAGTCACCGGACTGACGGAGAGCGGGGGCGACCACCGGTGAAGGGCTGCCACGGGCCTGGGTCCCGCGGCAGCCCTTCCGGCCGTCCCGCCTTCCCCCACTCCCCGCCCTCCCCCACTCCCCGCCCTCCCTCCACTCCCCGCCTCCTCTGCCGCAATTCACCATAAGCCGACGCTTATCTCACACAGCGGAATCGATCAGGTTTTCCCGGCATTCGCCGTGAACAGCGAGCACATTCGAGCACACATTCACGGACCTGCGAGATTGTGCGGCAAGCAAGGGCAAGTCGATGGCGAAACAAACCTGGGCGGCGCAAGCTCATCAGCACCATTCGCCCAAAGCCACGCCAGCGGGAGGAACTCATGGCACTTCGCTTGCTGTGCAAAGACCCGGAGAGCCCCAACAACGGCAGCCCGACCCTCTATTACGATGATTCCTCGGGCACGTATCTGTTCCAGTCCTGGAAGGTTCTCGATACGGCGCGTCTGTCGGGAATCGTGGTTCCCGAGCACGAAACGGTCATCGAGTTCCCGGAACGTCTGCTCGCCCTCTTTCCGCAGCCCGGAGCCGGACGCGCCGAGGGGCCGTGCCGGTGCGGAGGGGTTCCGGAGGGGAGAGGGAGAGCCGGCCTCGGCGAACCGTAGCCATCTGTCGGTCGGCCGCTGGCCAACCCGGCCGGCGGCCACCACACTGACCCCATGGGAACCGTGAGCATCGATCAGGCGAAGAAGGCGCTGGGCAGCCAGCTCCGTACCCTGCGTCAGCGGCATGGAATCAGCGCTCGCGAACTGGCCGCCCGGGCCGGCTGGCACGAATCCAAGTGCAGCAAGATCGAAAACGGGAAGACCATGCCGTCGAAGGACGACATTCGCCTCTGGGCCCGGCTCTGCCACGCCGGGGACCAGGCCGACGACCTGGTTTCGGCCGCTGCCGGAATCAAGGACATGTACGTCCAGTGGCGCGATATGGAGCTCACCGGACTCCGGAGCGCCCAGAACAAAGTGCTGCCCCTCTGGGAGAACGCCACCGAGTTCGAGGCGTACTCCCACTCCCTGATCCCCGGTCCGCTCCAGACCAGGGAATACACCCACGCCGCCCTCACCGCGATCAGGGACCGGCGCTCACTCGTCGACGACGTGGACGCCGCCGTCGACACCCGCGTACGCAAACAAGGGCTCCTTCATGACAGCAGTCGCACGTTCCGGATCCTCATCGAGGAATGCGTGCTGCGCCGACGCATCGGCGGACCCGATACAGCGGTCCGCCAGATGGCCCGCCTCGTGGATATCAGCACGCTCCCGAACGTCGTGCTCGGGATCATCCCCGAGAGCGGGGACGCCGTGGTCCGGGACCGCATGTGGCCCGTCGAGGACTTCTGGATATTCGACCGCAGAACGGTGAACGTGGAGCTGGTGGCCGCGTACATGACCTTCAGTACCGACCATGAAGTCCGCCTGTACAAGCAGGCGTTCGACGAACTCACCGAACTGGCCGTGTTCGGGAAGGCGGCGCGCTCGCTCATCGCCACGGCGCTCAAGGACACCGCCGGGGAATGACGGCGGGGCCGATGCGGCCATGGGCGACGATCACCGCGGGACCGGCCAGCTCCATCGTCCCGTCCGAACGCACCGTCACACTCAGACTCCCTCCGGGGGAGTCCACCCGATACCGGCCGGGAGCCGACAGGCCCTGGAGGGCGCGGAAGGCCGCCACGGCGGCGCACGCGCCCGTACCGCAGGCGGGTGTCTCCCCCACCCCCCTTTCATGGACCCGTAATTGGAGGTGTCCGGCACCATGGGATACGACGAACTCGACCGTGACACCCCGCGGATAAGCACCGGCCGGTTCGACCCTCGGCGCTGAGCCCAGGTCCCCCAGCCCCGCGAGGTCCGGGACGAACGCGACGGCGTGCGGATTGCCCATGTCGACGTGGACGGCGGGCCAGCCGCGCTCACCGAGCACGACCCTGACCGTCTCGGGACCCGCAGCCGGACCTCCCTCAGGACCTGCCTCAAGACCCGTCCCCGTCCCCGTACTCGGCCACGGCCCCGGACCCGTCCCTGCCGCCACCCCCGGCAGAACGGGCGCTCCCATCAGCACGGCGACCGGGGCCGACGGATCGGCCGGGACGTCGACCTGGCGGACACCGGCCCGGGTCGCGACGGCGAACCGTCCCGCGGGGCAGTACCCGGCGTCCACGAGATAACGGCCCAGGACCCGCATCCCGTTGCCGCACATACCGCCCCTGCTGCCATCGGCGTTGCGGTAGTCCATGAACCAGACGGCCTCGGCAGCCATCGCCGCGGCCTCCGACTCGGCGGAGCAGCGGACGGCCCTCAGTATCCCGTCGGCCCCGATACCCGTACGGCGGTCGCACAGCCGCACGGTCTCGTCGGCGGAGAGGGAGAGCTCACCGTCCGGGTCGGCCAGCAGGAGGAAGTCATTGCCCGCACCGTGCCCCTTGGCGAAGGCCCAACCGGCAGCGGTCAACGCGCTGGGAGCCGGACCGGGAGACGGACCAGGCAACGCGCCGGTCCGAACGCCCGGAGGCGGGCTGGGAGACGCACCGGCCCGAACGCCCGGAGACGGACCAGGCAACGCACCGGCCCGAGTATCGGGAGACACACCGGACGACGCGTCCGCCGCGGAGCGCGAGGTTCCGGTCATGTGCCCGGGTCCGTCCCGCGTACGGAAGCGGCCGACGGGCCGGTGTCGCGCGGGACGCGCAGCCAGGCGGTCGTCCCGGTCGGCGTCGTGCGGAGCCCGTAGGTGTCGCCACTCTCCAGCACCGAGAGCAGCCGTTCCCAGGACGTGTCCCCCACCCGGGAGACATCGCTCTCGATACGGACCGCGTCGGGCTCCTCCACGATCTCCGGAGGGCTGCCCGTCAATGCCGTGAGCCGGCTGACCGCGCTCCGTATGAGCGCGCTCCCGCCCCTGTCCCTCATGGCTGCCACCGCTTCGGCCCGAGATCGATCACGCAGAGAGATTCTGGTTAACCAGCTTGTGACCCGCACGTTAGCTTGTCAATCCGTACAGGATGGCCCTGCCGCAAGGAGAGGTATGACTGACGGGGCAGCAGCGGCGCACCCCTATCAGCGGGTGGCCGCCGCCCTGCGGGACCGGATCGACCGGGGCCTCTGGCCCGTAGGCCACCGGCTCCCCTCCCGTTCCGTGCTGGCCCTGGAGTTCGCCGTCGGGGAGAACGTCGTGCGGCGCGCCTTGGAGCTGCTGGTGGCCGAGGGCATCCTGGAGGGCCGGGCAGGCTCGGGCACCTTCGTACGGGCCCGCCAGGAACGCCGGATCATGTTGCGCAGCCTCATCAGCCAGGGCCGGGCCGGCATCGCACCGCCCGGGTTCGAAGGGACCTGGGAGACGGAGAGCACGGCACGGATCGCGCCCCCTCCGCCGGTGGCCCGGCGCCTCCGGCTGGCCGACGGCGAACTGTGCGTCCGCACCGCCTACGAGTTCCTCGCCCCCGACCGGCGCCCGGTCATGCTCACCACGAGCTGGGAGCCGATGACCCTGACCGGGAGGACCGTGGTGGTCCTGCCGGAGGGCGGCCCGCTGGCAGGCCGGGGCGTCGCGGCGCGCATGGCCCACATCGGCATCACCGTGGCCCGGGCGGTCGAGCACATCCGCCCGGTCAGGGTCGACCGCCACCAGGCCGAACTGCTGGGCATCGCCACCGGCGCCCAGGCGACCAGCATCCAGCGCACGCACTACGACACCGGCGACCGTCCCGTGGAGACCGCCGACATCGTGATCCCCGCCGAGCACTGGGAGATCGCGTACGAAATCCGGATCGAGCTCGACTGACGCTCGGCCGACACAGATGCCAGGGGGAGCCTCCGTATGACCGAACAACGCCGCGACCCGGTGGTCCGCGCCACCGAAGCGCTCGTCTCACCCTTACTCGGCTCGCTCATCGGCCTGGCAGGCATCGTCGTGCCGGTGGTCGCCTGGATCAGCGCACGGGCCGAGGTGAAGAACGCCCTGCTGATCACCGAGACGGTGATCGTCATCATCCTGATGGCCAGTCACCTATGGTTGCGCAAGGCCTACATCACCCTGCGGCGCGTGAACAACCTCAAGCGGATGGACGACGCCCGCTACTACGACCTCATCCGCAGCCACCTGGAGAACGAGCTCATCTCGGACTACAGCGATATCGCGGACGGCCACATGCGGGTCTACGCGAGCGAGGTCCCCCAACTCTCGGTGCTCCTGGTGAAGACACTCACCGAGTCCGGCTCCGCACCCCGCCGCATCCTCGCGTCCGACCTGACGACCAACCCCTCACTGCTCACCCAGCGGCACGAGTACCTCTCCGCCAACCGCCGCTTCATCGAGAGCGGCGGGGTCATCCACCGGCTGTTCATCGCCCACCGGGCCGACCTGGTCGACCAGCGCTACGCCACCGCCCTCCTCGAACTGATCGACCGGCACCGCGGCCTCGGCGTCACCTGCGGGATCGCCGTACGCGAACGGCTGCGGGCGGAAGAGGCCGTGGACGCCATCGTGTTCGCGTCGGCCGCCGTGCTCGTGGAGGAGGAGCAGGGGGACGCCGACTACCGCCACGGGCGTTCCAGCGTCTACTTCAAGGGCGTGGATCGGTGGACCCGGCGGTTCGAGTCCGCCTGGGGGCAGGGGTCCGACGCGGGTTCCCGTCGGCTGGAGAAGTACGAGGCGGTCGTCCGGCCCATGCTCGGCGCAGGCGAAGGCGGCACGGGCGGAGCCAATACAGGCACAGGCGCAAGCAGCACGGGCGGAGCCAATACAGGCACAGGCAGTACGGGCGGAAGCACGGGCTCAGGCTCAGCCGGAGGCACGGATCGCTGGGTTCAGGACAGGGTGGATGCGGTTCTGGACAGCTTCTGACCGGACCGGAGGGCCTGTCGGCGAACCACGGGTCAACCTGGTGCACCAGATGTACGGTGGGTGACGTCCTGGGTGGGAGTTTCCCGCCCCACGTCTGCCCTGGGGCCTCTCACCATGCTGCTCGCGCTGAGCATCCTCGCGGCGGGCACCGCTCTCCGCCAGGTGGACCGCGTCCGGTTCGCCGTCGGCCGCCCCCGTGGAGCGGGCGCGGGTGACCTCCTCGCCCACCAGCGGGCGCGGGCGAACGACACCACCCCCACGCTGCTGCTCGTCGGCCAGTGGACGCAGATCGTCGGATGGTGGCTGCTGGCCGCCGAGGGCGTCCTCGGCGCGCTGGTGGCGGCGGTCGGCGTGGCCGTGCAGTTCCGGCACCTCCAGGAGATCAGCCACTTCGCGGTCCACGGAGTCCTGGCCCGCACCTCCCGGGCCAACCACCTCCTCGCTGAAACGTTTGTGCACCACCCCATGGCCCTGGGACCGGCCCGGATACGCCGCATACGGCACGTACGTGAGCACCACCCCAACGCCACGGTGGCGGGGGCCGACCCGAACCTCGCCGAACTCCAGCAGGCGGGCCTCCGCCCCGGCATAGGCACCGGCCGGCTCGTCCTGGCCCTGCTGCACCCGCTGACCCCGGCGGGCATGAGGATCACCGCCCGCACCCTCGGCGGCAACCTCCTCGGATCCGGCCGCGCGGGCCGGATCGGGGCGGTCCTGGCCCTCCTGGCCGCCGCCCAACTGATCGGCGGCTGGCAGGCGGTGGTCTGCGGCGTACTCGTACCGCGACTGCTGCTGTACCCGCAGCTCGCGTGGCTCAGCCTCTTCGTCGAGCACACCTGGTTCGATCCGGACCCGCGCAGCGGTCCACCGGCCTGGACGGAGGCGGGGCGGTGCCTGCGGCTCTACCCCCGCAACCCCGCCCTCGCCCTCCTGGCCCTCGGGACCTGGCTGCCGTACGGGGACCTGTACCACTACGCCCACTCGGCCCATCCGGGGATGCGCTGGAACTACCTCCGCGCGTTCGAACGGAGCCTGGACGCCCCGCACTTCCTGCCCGACGGCCTCGCCCTGGGCTCCACCACGGTGCTGCGCCGCCACCGGTCCGCCCTCACCCGGACACCGTCGCCGTGACCCCGGCCGCCTGACCCCGGCCTCCTGACCCCGGCCTCCTGACTCCGGCCTCCTGACCCCGGCCTCCTGACTCCGGCCTCCTGACCCCGCCGCCCTGACGACGGCCCCGAGCCCCGAGCCCCGAGCCCGTACGCCGCCGTCTCCCCTGCGCTCAGGCGCGGTTGTAGCGGTAGCCGCTGCCGTGGGCGGGGCCGACGTCGTGCCGGATGCCGGACCCGTCGACGACGAAGAACGAGGGGTCGGAGTCGCGGCACATCCCGGTGGAGCGCCCCTTGTCCACGGTGGCGGTACCGACGTTGATCCGCTTCCCGCCGTCCGAGACGGAGGTGAGCGTCGCCGTGTACTCGCAGTGCCCCGTGCCCTGTACGTCGGCGACGAGGGTCACCGCGTGCTGTCCCGGGGACACCCGCCGGATGACCACGGTGTGGGGCTGGAGGGAGTACTGCGATGCGATGGACCAGGTCCCGACGAAGTGCTGGGGCACCCGGTTGTCGGGGGCCGGGGGCTTGGGGTCCGTGACGGGCGGCTTCGGCGCGGTACCGGAACCGGAACCTCCATCGCCGGAGCCCGCGTTGGCGGATCCAGTGCTGCCCGAGCTGCTGCCGCCCGATCCGCCGCTGCCGGAGCCGCCGCTCCCGGACGAACCGGAGCCGGACGAGCCGGACCCACCGCCGGATGAGGAGGACCCGGCGCCCGAACCGCCGTCGGCCCCCGTCGACGTACTCCCGGGAGCGACGCCCCCTCCGCTGCCGGAACCCTCACCGGCACCTTCGCCACCACTGCCGCCGTCCTTGCCCTGCTCCTCTTCCTTCCCCTTCCCGTCCTCCTCGTCGTCCTTCTTCCCCTTCTTTCCCTTGTCCCCGTCCTCGTCGGCGGGGCTCTCGGAGGGGGATGTGGCGGGGGCGGAGGGGTGATCGCCGGTTCCGGGGGATGCGGCGGCATCGCCCTTACGGGCATCCGCGCCGCCTCCGGACCCGTGGTTGAGGAGGGCAACGGTGGATCCGGTGGCCAGAACGGCGAGAACCGCGGCGGCCACGACCCACGTACGGCGACGACGCGAGAGCTTTCCCCGGCGGCCTTCGGAATCTCCGGAACCGCTCCCGGAGACGACGAGGGCGGCCGGGGTCGGGGAGGGGGGTTTCGCCGCTTCCGGTTCGGGGGTGGGCTTCGCTTCGCGTACGGGTGCGGGTGCGGGCCCGGGGGTCCGTGCCGCCTCGGGCTCGGATACGGGTACGGGATCGGGTGCGGGTACCGCCTCGGGTACAGGTACGGGTGCCGCCTCCGCCCCCGCCCCCGCCTCGGCAGCCGGGCCCGGCCGCAGATCAGCCGTTACGACGTCGGCATCGGCATCGGCATCGGGGCGAGGCTCCTCCCCGGCCCCCGCCTTCGACACGTCCGCCTTCGACGCCACCACTGCCTCCGGCGCCCCCGCCCCCTCCGAAGTCGGCACATCCGCGTCCAGCAGCAAGGCCGCCTGTCGTGCGAGGCGGGCCAGGAGCTGCGGCGGGAGCCACGCGCCGCCCCGCAGGGTGCCCGACCCCTCCGACGTACCCAGATCGTCCAACAGCGCGTCGACACACGGACGTTCGGCGGGCTTCTTGGTCAGGCAGCGCCCGATCAGCTCGCGCAACGGGGCGTCCCCCACCTGGGTGAGGTCCGGTGCGCCCTCGACGATCCGGTACATCACGGCGTGCTGGTTGCTCGCGCCGTTCCCGAAGGGCAGCTGCCCCGTGGCCGCGTACATCAGTACGCAGCCGAGCGCGAAGACGTCCGCCCCCGTGCCGGTCTCCTCGCCGAGGATCTGCTCGGGCGCCATGAACCCGGGTGAGCCGATGACCATACCGGTGCTGGTGAGCAGGGACTCGACGGAGACCTGGAGCGCGCGGGCGATGCCGAAGTCGATGACGCGGGGGCCGTCCACGGTGAGCAGGACATTGGACGGCTTCAGGTCACGGTGCACGATTCCGGCCGCGTGGATGCCGCGCAGCGCCCGCAACAGCCCCTCGGCCAGGGCGTGTACGGACTCGGCGGGGAGCGGCCCGTGTTCCCGTACGGCCTGTTCCAGGGAGGGTCCGGGGACATAGCCGGTCGCCACCCACGGGTGGCCGGCGTCCGCGTCCGCATCCAGGACGGGGGCAGTGTAGCGGCCGCCGACGCGGCGGGCGGCCTCGATCTCACGGCGGAACCGGGCCCGGAACTCCCCGTTGGCGATGTGCTCCTCGTGCACGACCTTCACGGCCACCGTGCGGCCCCCCGCGGAACGGGCCAGATAGACCCGCCCCATCCCGCCCGCCCCGAGCCGGCCGAGCAGCGGATAGGGGCCGATCCGTTCCGGGTCACCGGCCGCGAGGGGGCGTATGCCCTCCATGGCCGTGTACCGCTCGTCGTTCCGCTCGCCGTCGTCGCGCTGTTCCCTGTTCACGCTCATATTGACCCGATCCCCCGATGGCCCGTTCCCCTGCGGACGCCCCGCGCTCGCCCCAGAATAGAAGCCGCCCGCGCGCCCCGCGCACACGGCCGGGCGCTTGGTGAGGGTTGTTCAACTATGCACCCTCGCAAAGGCACTGGGGCGGCCACCCGGCCCCGTAACCGCTGGGTCAGAGGCGGTCGGGAACCCTGCGCAGGGAGCGGATCGGGCGGGTGACGAGGAGGGCGGAGGCGGCGAGGAAGGAGACCACGACGCCCACCAGGAGCACCGCGTCGGTGCCGAACGCGCCGACGGCCGGGCCTGCCAGCGCGCTACCGATCGGGTACATGCCGACGGAGCCCGCGACCTCGTAGGCGTGGATGCGGTTGAGCATCGCGCCCGGTACCTGGGTCTGCACGCTGGTGGCCCACATGACGCCCCAGAGCCCGAGCCCGATCCCGACCGCGATCTGGGCGGCACCGAGCATCCAGACCGGCCAGCCGAGCACGATGCCGAGCGGGTACACCGGGTACGCCATCATCGCCACGGCCCCGGCGGCGAGGGGCCGTTCGGGCTTGTAGCGGATGGCGAGCAGTCCGCCGATCACGGTTCCGGCGCCCAGCGCGGCGTTGATCAGGCCGAAGGACCGCGCACCGTGTTCGGGCACGATGACCCCGGCGGCCACCGAGAGCTGCGGCCCCCAGGCGAAGACCGCGTAGAACATCCAGATCACGATCACGCCCCAGAGCCAGCTGCGGGACCAGAACTCCCGCCAGCCGACCGCCAGATTGCGCCACATGGACTCACCGGCCGGCGGGGCGGGCACCACCCCGAGCCGGAGCAGGAAGAGGCAGACGGCGCTGGTCCCGTAGGCGACGGCGGAGATCACCATCACCCAGCCGGTGGACCCGAACCCGACCAGGGTCCCGGCCAGCGCCGGGCCGCCGAGACCGGTGATCGCCTCGGAGGTGCGCAGTACCCCGTTGGCCCCCTGCACATCCCGGGAGACCAGCGGAACGGTCGAGGCGGCGCCCGGCTGGAACAGCGCGTTCGCGGTACCGGCCACCACCAGCAGCCCGTACAGCTGCCAGAGGTGGTCGATGCCGTGGATGAAGAGGAGGGCGAGCAGGACGTGGGCGACGAGGTTGGCCAGATCCGCGATGATCATCATCCGGCGGGCGGTGAACCGGTCGGCGAGCACCCCGCCGAACAGCACAAGACCGGCGAACGGGGCGACCAGGAACGCCATCGAGTAGCCCGCGGCATCGAGCCCGTACCCCTCGATGAGCAGACCGGCCGCGACCGCGACGGGCAGCATGGCCCAGCTGAGCAGGCCCGCGCTGCGGCCGACGAAGTAGTACGTGAAGTTACGGGACCAGATCGCCGGCTCCCCCGCGGGCGGCGATCCGTGCTTCCCCGTGGGTGGTGATCCGTGCTCCCCCGTGGGTGGTGCTCCACCGGGCCCGCCA
This sequence comes from Streptomyces sp. NPDC059452, assembly GCF_042750035.1. NCBI lineage: Bacteria > Bacillati > Actinomycetota > Actinomycetes > Kitasatosporales > Streptomycetaceae > Streptomyces > Streptomyces sp. NPDC059452. Next base: position 150,777 of record NZ_JBHYVE010000007.1, on the reverse strand, counting down.
CCGCCCCCTGCCGGTGAGGATGTCTTCACCGCGGTGCGGTCCGCCACGCGCTCTTCCATACCTGCTTCAGTCCTTCGGTCGTCGGTCGTGGCGCGCGGCGAGCTCCGCGCGCAGGGCGGCGTTCTCCCGCTCCAGCGACGCCAGGCGGTCGTGGATGGGGGCCAGGGCGTCGGAGAGTTCGTCCTGGCTGAAGCGGGGGGTGATGTGATTGGGGCAGTTCCAGGCGACGGCCTCGACCCGGATGGTGACGAGCTGCTCGACCCGGCCGCCGGTGCGCGGCGATTCCAGGCGTCCGGCGAGCGCCGGATTCTCGTCGGCCGGTACGGCGGTGGCGCGGCCGAACAGTTTGAGGCGGGTCTGACGGGCGTGGTCGATGAAGAAGAGCGCGACCCGGTCGTTGCCGCGCACGTTGCCGGTGGTGATGTACTGCCGGTTGCCCCGGACGTCCAGATAGCCGAGCGTGTGCTCGTCCAGGACGTGGACGAACCCCGGCGGGCCGCCCCGGAACTGGATGTACGGCCAGCCGGTCTCGCCCACGCTGGAGAACAGGAAGCCGTCGAGGCCGCGGATGAAGTCGGCGACGGGACCGGTGATCGGCTCGGCCTCCCCGGCAGGCTCCCGCAGCCGCCGCCCGGCCGCCGTGGCGCTGCCCATCTCCTCCTGGACCCGGCGCACCGAGGGGGTGTAGGCGAGGGTGTCGTACCGGCTCATACGGCACTGATCCGGCGCTGGGGGTGACGCTGGGGGCAGGGCGGGAACGGCATGGAACCTCACTCCGATCACAGGGGACGGCACATGCGCAGGACGACGACCCTCGGATTCGGCACGGGGTGTGGCCTTGCGGTGGGGCAACCGTACGGACCCGGCCTGGTCGGGCTTCTCCAGCCGGACCAGAGGACCGGAAGGGCGCGGAAGACCGCCTTCCGGCCGAACGCATGGGCGCTGAGCTGCGGTTCTGCCGGTGGATACCGGTCGGCCCACGGGGACCGGCAGAACTGGGTGAACTGCCGGAGTAGTTCAGGTCAACGGGTCAACGGGTCAACGCATCAACCAGGTCAACAGAGCAACAGAGCAACAGGTCAGCAGGTCAATCCCAGCCCGGTGACGCCGTTCCCGGCGCGCGCCGCCCCGTTTCCGCAGCGGGTGAGTTCACGCCCCTGGGAGAGGTAGTCGTACGACGGCAGCCCACCGCCGTTCTCCCGCTGCGCGGCGCCCATGCCGCGCAGTGCCAGCGCCTGCCCGTCGACCCAGTCGGCCTGCCGCGCGAGCTCCAGGGCGCTGCCGAACAGCTCCAGGGCCCGCGCGTTGTCCGCCAGCACCTGGTGGCATTCGGCGCGCCGCAACTGGGCGGCGGCCTGGGCCCGCAGCTCGCCGTCGGCGACAGCCGCGTGCAGGCTTGCGGTCGCGACCTTGAGGCAGTCGCCCGTGTACATCCCCGCCGAGAGGTAGGTGTGCAGGCTCTCCGCCAGCCGCCGGGCGACGACGGTAAAGCCGGTACCGGACGCCTCCAGGACGGCACCGGCCAGGTTCTCCCGCTCGCTGTCCAGCCACTCCAAGGCCTGACCGCGACCGGAGAAGACCAGCGCGGCGGCGGGCACCGCATCGGCGGACGGGCCCGGAATACGGTCCTCCGGGCGGTCCGAGCTGTGCACCGCAGAGCCCAGGCCGCGCTCCTCCGGATAGAGCAGCCGGTCGGCCGCGTCGGTCCGCTGGAGGTACCAGGCGAAGAGCCGCTGCCGGGCCGCGTGCGCCTCCTCCTGGCCCGCCAGCTCGCGGGCGTAGGAGCGCAGCAGGTCGTGGAGGCCGAACCGGCCGACCGCCCGCTCCTGCACCAGATGGGCGTCGGCCAGGCTCACCAGCAGTGCGGCCGATGCGGCCGGGGTCACGTCCGCCAGCGCCGCGCCGCCCTCCGCGGTGAGGTCCGGGCCGGGCATCAGGCCGATGAGCCGGAACATGCGCTGGGACTGGGCCGGGAGCGCGTCGTAGGAGAGGTCGAAGGCGGACCGTACCGTCGAACGCCGGTCCCCTTCGATGTGCAGCCGACTCAGCATGTCCTCGCCCGCCGGCTCGGCGCAGTGGTCGGCGATGGCGGCGTTGCGGGCCACCAGGTTGGCACCGGCGATCCGGATGGCCAGCGGGAGACCGCCGCACGCCCGCACGAGCCTGCGGGCCGCCTCGTCCTCGGCCGCGGCCCGGCACTCACCGACGATGCTGCCCAGCAGCCGACGGCCCTCGTCCGGATCGAGCACGTCCAGGCCGATGCGGCGGGCGCCGTCGTTGGAGACCAGCCCGGCGAGCTGGCTGCGGCTGGTGATCACCACCGCGCACCCCTGGGCGCCCGGGATGAGCGGCCTGACCTGCTCGGCGTCGCGCGCGTTGTCGAGGACGATCAGCAGGCGCTTGTCGGCGAGGAGCGTACGGTACAGCGCCGCGGCCTCCTCCTCGTCGGCGGGCAGTCGGTCGGGCGGGGCGCCGAGGGCCCGGAGGAACTGCGCGAGAACGTCACCGGTACGCAGCGGAGGAAGCCGGGAATGGCCGCGCAGGTCGACGAAGAGCTGCCCGTCCCGGAAGTGTTCGCGCCGGGCGTGCGCCCAATGCGTGGCGAGGGCGGTCTTGCCGACCCCGGGCGCGCCGACGACGGCCACCACACGCGAGCGGCGCTCCGGATCGGGCGAGACGAGGAGGTCCAGCACCTCCATCTGGGGCCGCCGCCCGACGTAGAACCCTGCGGCTGCGGGAAGTTGGGCGGGAAGGAGACCGGTGGACACGGCCGGTGACCGGCCCGACTCCACACTCTCCACACTCTCCATGCGCTCCACGCGCTCCACACTCTCCGGGCGCTCCATGCTCTCCGGGCGCTCCGCGAGGGGCACTTGCTGGCGCAGCACTCGCAGATGAGCATCACGGACCTCCGCGCTGGGCTCGATGCCCAACTCCTGGTCGAGCCGGTCGCGCAGGCGGCCGAACACGTCGAGCGCGGCGGCCTGTTCCCCGCTGCTGGCCAGGGCGAGGATCAGCCGGGCGTGCAGCCCTTCGTGGAGCGGCTCGGTGTTCACCAGGTCCCACAGCACCGGGACGGCCTCCTCGGGGCGGCGCAGGAGCAGAGCCGTATCGGCGTGCAGCAGCACCGCCTTGACGCGCCGCTCGTTGGCAGCCACAGCCGCCGGGTGCCGGCTCAGCACGGGGTCCGCGTCGGCGAGCACCGGACCCCGCCACCACCGTAGGGCCTGCGTCAGCGACTCGTACGCCGCCGCCGGGTCCGGTGCGCGGCGCAGGCGCTCCGCGCGGTCCAGCAGCTCGTCGAAGTGGCCGAGGTCGATCTGGTTCCGGTCCGCCCGGAGTACGTAACCGATGGGCGTCCGGGCGACGGTGGGCGCGGGGACGGCACCAGGGCCACCGCCCGGCTCCAGCAGTCGGCGGACCTGGCTGACGTAGGTGTGGACGAGGCTCGGGTGCGAGCCGGGCGGCCCGGACGGCCAGAGGGTGTCGCTGATCTCCTGCTGGGTGGAGGGCTCGGGGTACTTGAGCGCCAGCAGCCCGAGCAGGCGGCGCAGCATCGGGCTGGTGACCGGTACGGGGGTCCGGCCGCGCTGGAGGGCGAGCGGCCCGAGGATCAGCAGACGCGGCCGCCCGGCACCACGCGGCGTCCCTGTACGGGCGGCGGCCAACAGCTCCGCCAGCTCACCACCGGTCAGCCCCAGGGCTTCGGCGAGGCGTTGGAGCGTACGCGCCTGGGGCCGCCGGACCCGCCCACGCTCGATGTCGCGCAGCGCCCGGGTACTGATCCCGGCCCGCGCCGCGGCCACTTCCTGACTCAGCCCGGCCCGCCCGCGCAACGCCTGAATCCGAGCACCAACCACACTCCGCTCCCCCACCAGGCCTCCCCCGGGCTCCCCCACCGACCCTCCCCCGGGAAGCCCCACGCCCGACACCCTCCCCGACATGGCACCCCCTCGACTCCGCCATGGATCAGTCTGGACCGGACCAATACCCCGGGCAAGGGACACCAGGAGCCCGGTCCGACATTCCACGCCCCCCAGCACTTCCCCTCCCTCTCCCCCCGCCGCCTGGTCACAAATCCGTCACCACCGAAACATCCGGCCCCCCGGGGCACATAGGGCTCGCTACGGTCATGCCTCCATGAACCACCCAAGGGGGACGACGTGAACACCCGCACGCTCACCGCCGCGCTCGCCTGTCTCGCCACCCTGACACTCATCGGCTGCGACCCGCCCACCACGGACACGAAGCCCACACCTCCCCCAGCCACCGACCCCTCCGCCGCACCGCCCGATAAGGAGGACGAGCCCACCGAGTCCAAGGCGGTGCCCGACTTCGTCGGCATGGGCCTCCAATCCGCGCAGGATGCCGCCCAGGCAGAGGGCTTCTACTCGCTGAAGTCCCACGACAGCGCCGGCCGGGGACGCATGCAGGCGCTCGACCGGAACTGGAAGGTCTGCTCCCAGAACATCGCGTCCGGCAAGGTCGCCCCCACCGACACCACCCTGGACTTCGGCACGGTGAAGCTGGAGGAGACCTGCCCCACCGACGACGCGAAGCCCCCCGAGTCGGCGGGCGGCAAGATGCCGGACCTGGTCGGAGAGTCGCTCAAGGTGGCCCGCGGCGCCCTGGCCCCGAACACCTCGATCACGACGAAGGACGCGACGCAGGACCGCATGGTCCTGCTGGAGAGCAACTGGCAGGTCTGCACCCAGTCCCCCTCCCCCGGAGCCGTACTGAACGGCCGGCCGGTCGAGTTCACCGCAGTGAAGTTCGAGGAGGACTGCCCGTAGGCAAGCAGCATCCCCGCGGCAAAGACCCCGCCGCGCACGGACGATCCCGGATACGAGCCAAAAACGAAAAGGACCAGGCCAGAGGGTATCTGACCTGGTCTTCCACTGAGCCGCCTTCGGGATTCGAACCCGAGACCTACGCATTACGAGTGCGTTGCTCTGGCCAACTGAGCTAAGGCGGCGTGCCCCGTCGCACTATGGTGCGATCAGCAGCGGGGCCAAGTCTACACAGTTTCCGGGAGTGCTCCGTACCGGCCACTCCCGGGGGCGTCTGTGCAGGTCAAGGGGTGGTCAGCGGCACTTCTTGCCGTTGGTGGGCGGGGTGCCCTCCAGGAGGTAGGTGTTGATCGCCGTGTCGATGCAGTCGCTGCCCCGGCCGTACGCCGTGTGGCCGTCGCCGTCGTAGGTGAGCAGGGTGCCGGAGGAGAGCTGGCCGGCGAGGGCCTCGGACCACTTGTAGGGGGTGGCCGGGTCGCGGGTGGTGCCGACCACGAGGATCGGGTCGGCGCCCTTTGCCTCGGTGCGGTGGGGGGTGCCGGTGGCCTTGGTGGGCCAGTAGGCGCAGTTCAGGGAGGCCCAGGCGAAGCCGCGGCCGAAGACCGGGGAGGCCTTCTCGAAGTCCGGGACCGCCTTCTCCACCGCGTCCGGGCTGTCGAAGGCGGGCGGCAGGTCGAGGCAGTTCACGGCGGCGTTGGCGAACATCAGGTTCTCGTAGGTGCCGTCCGGCTGGCGCTCGTAGTAGCTGTCGGCCAGCGAGAGGAGGCCGGAGCCGTCGCTGCGCTGGGCGCCCGCGAGCGCCTCGCGCAGCTGGGGCCAGGCCGCCTCGTCGTACATCGCCGCGATCACCCCGGTGATGGCCAGGGACTCGCCGAGCGGGCGGTCGTCGCCGGTCGGGATCGGCTTCGCGTCCAGGTCCGTGAAGAGCTGCTTCAGCTCGGTCGCCGCGTCCGCCGTGGATGTCGTACCGAGCGGGCAGTCCGGCTGTTTGACGCAGTCGGCGGCGAAGGACTGGAACGCCCCCTCGAACCCAGCCGTCTGGTCGCGGTTCATGTCGACGGCCGGGAGGGAGGGGTCCATCGCCCCGTCCAGGACGAGGCGTCCGGCCCGCTCCGGGAAGAGGTCCGCGTACGTGGCACCCAGGAAGGTCCCGTACGAGGCGCCCACGTAGTGCAGCTTCTCGTCCCCGAGCAGGGACCGCAGGACGTCCATGTCACGGGCCGTGTCGACGGTGGAGACGTACGGGAGGATCTCGCCGGACCGCTTCTCGCAGCCCTGCGCGAACTTCTCGAAGGCCGCGCTGAGCTTCCGGACCTCCGCTTCGTCGTCCGGGGTCTGGTCGACCTGTGTGAAGGCGTCCATCTCCTTGCCCGTCAGGCACTCCACGGGCTCGCTGCGGGCCACCCCGCGCGGGTCGATGGCCACCATGTCGTAGCGGGCCCTGACCGGGGCCGGGTAGCCGAGTGCCGCGTACCCCTGGAGGTAGCCGATCGCGGAGCCGCCGGGGCCGCCCGGGTTCACCAGGAGCGAGCCGATCCGCTGGCCTGGGCCGGTGGCCTTCTTGCGGGAGACGGCGAGGTCGATGTCACCGTCGTCCGGCTTGTCGTAGTCCCTCGGCGCCTTCATCGTCGTGCACTCGAACCCCTCCACCCCGCAGTCACGCCAGCTCAGCTTCTGCGCGTAGTACGCCGACAGCCCCTCCGGCGCCGCTGTGCCGGTGGCCGAGGCGTTCGGTGACGAGCCTCCGGCGCTGCAGCCGGAGATGAGCAGGCCGGCAGTGCCGATCCCGATGGCGAAGGTGCGGAGGAGGCGCCTGGTCTTCATTCTGGGAGCGTATCCGGCGGGTGACCTGTCGTCCGATTCCCTGCTCAATCGGGTGAACCGGGCCTTGGCCGGGCTGTTCCCCTCGTCCCGCTCTCAGCCCGCTCTCAGTGACATCGTCATCGCCTCCACCGCGAGCAGCGGTGCCACATTGCGGTCCATCGCCTGCCGGCACGCGATCACCGCCTCGATCCTGCGCAGCGTCTGCGCGGGCGTCGACGACTCCGCGATCCGGTCCAGCGAGTCCTGCACGTCCACATTGGCGATGGCGATCCGCGAACCGAGCTGGAGCGCCAGCACATCGCGGTAGAAGCCGGTGAGCTCGGTGAGCGCCAGGTCCAGGCTGTCGCGCTGGGTACGCGTCTTGCGGCGCTTCTGCTTGTCCTCCAGTTCCTTCATCGCCCCCGCCGTGCCGCGCGGCATCCGGCCGCCCGCCACCCCGCCGAGCGCCGCCTTGAGGTCCTCGGTCTCCTTGACGTCCACCTCCTCCGCCATCTGCTTGGCGTCGTCCGTGGCCGTGTCGATCAGCTCCTGGGCCGCCTTGAGGCAGCCGCCGACATCGGCGATCCGCAGCGGGACCTTGAGCACCGCCGCCCGCCGCGCCCGCGCCCGCTCGTCCGTGGCCAGGCGGCGCGCCCGGCCGATGTGCCCCTGGGTGGCCCGCGCCGCGGCGTGCGCCCGCTCGGGATCGACCCCGTCACGGCGGATCAGGACGTCCGCCACGGCCTCCACCGGGGGTGTCCCCAGGGTCAGATGGCGGCAGCGCGAGCGGATCGTGGGCAGCACGTCCTCCAGCGAGGGGGCGCACAGCAGCCAGACCGTACGCGGCGCGGGCTCCTCCACCGCCTTCAGCAGCACATTGCCCGCGCCCTCGGTGAGCCGGTCGGCGTCCTCCATGACGATGACCTGCCACCGGCCGACCGCCGGGGAGAGCTGGGCGCGGCGGACCAGGTCGCGGGTCTCCTTCACACCGATGGAGAGCAGGTCCGTACGGATGATCTGGACGTCGGCGTGCGTACCGATCAGGCTCGTGTGGCAGCCGTCGCAGAACCCGCAGCCGGGCTCCCCGCCCAGCGCCCGGTCCGGGCTGGTGCACTGGAGCGCGGCGGCGAAGGCCCGGGCGGCGGTGGACCGTCCGGAACCCGGCGGTCCGGTGAAGAGCCAGGCATGGGTCATCTTCGAGCCCTGCTCCACCGGCTGCCGGTCGGAGACGGCCGTGACCAGCGCATCGGCGTCCTTGGCGGCAGCGGCGAGCTGTTCCCTCACCCGGTCCTGCCCGACCAGGTCGTCCCATACGGTCATCGGTCACCGCCCTTCCCGTCGCGGGATTCCGTCGTCGGATTCCATGTGATTCGACCTGTCGAATCACCTGTCGGATTCCCTGTCGAATCACCTATTGGATTCCATTGTGGGGGACGCCACTGACAAGTCCGGCCCGCCCACCCCTCGGGGCGGACGGGCCGGGCTCCGAACACGTACGGGTCAGCCGCGCGGGCGGCGGCCCCGGCCCCTGCCATCCGTCGGATCGTCGTCCTCATGCCCGCCGAGCAGTTCGTCCGCCAGCGTCGGCAGATCGTCCAGCGGGGTCTCCTCGGCCCAGTCCGGACGGGGCCGCTTGGTGCGGCGACCGCGAGACACGTCACCGGCCGGGGGCGCGGCCCGCGGGTCCTCGATCTGTGGCAGCTCCCGGGTGCGCTCGGTCTCGCTCTCCGCCGGCGGGGAGGCCGGAGCCTCGTCCCGGAAGAACCCCTTGGGCACCCGGTCGGAGGGCTGATCACCGCGAACCGGCGGCAGCACGGCCGTCTCGTCCACGTCACGGGCGTCACGCGCATCACGTGTGCCCGATCCCGGCCGCTCCTCCGTGAACCGCGGCAGCATCGCCGTCTCGTCCTCCCCGGAACCCGAACCCGAGGCGGAACCCGAAGGCGAAGCGGAAGGACGGCGGCCGGACGGCTCGCCCTCCTCCGGACGCGCCGTGGGCACCGGCTGCGTGATCTCGTTCGGGTTCACGATCGGCGTGGGCACCGTGAGCTCGTTCTCCGGAACGGTGGGCCCGTGCCCCTCAGACCGCGACGACGACTCCGTACGGGAGTCAAGGGAATCACGGGAGTCACGGAAGTCGCGGGAATCACGAGAAGCCGCAGCCCGCTCCGCCTCCGCGCGCTCCGCCTCCGCCCGAGCCGCCTCCGTACGAGCGGCTGCCTCGGCCTCCGCACGGCGCCGCGCCTCCTCGGCCCGTACCAGCGCCTCTTCGGCCTTCCGCTGCTTCTCCAGGCGGAGCGCCTCGGCCTCCTTGCGCTGCCGGGCCTCCTCCTCGGCCTGCTTGCGGAGGCGTTCCTGCTCGGCCTCGCGGACCCGCTCCTCGGCCTCCAGCCGACGACGGTCCTCCTCGGCGCGGCGGCGGGCCTCCTCGGCGCGCTGCCGGGCCTCCTCCGCCTGGCGCTCGGCCTCGCGGCGGCGGGCCTCCTCCAGCTCGCGCTGCTTGCGCTCCTCCTCCTCGGCGCGCAGCCGGGCGAGCTGCTCCTGGCGCTCCTTCTCCAGGCGCTCCTCCTCGGCCTTGCGGGCGGCCTCTTCCTCCGCCTTGCGCCGGGCCTCCTCCTCGGCCTTGCGCCGCGCCTCCTCGATGGCCTCGATCTCGGCCTCGGAGAGCGGCAGGAGCCGGTCGAGCCGGTGGCGTACGACGGTGGTGATCGCTTCCGGTTCCTGCCCGGCGTCCACCACCAGGTAGCGCGTCGGGTCGGCGGCGGCCAGGGTGAGGAACCCGGACCGTACCCGCTCGTGGAACTCCACCGGCTCCGACTCCAGCCGGTCCGGCGCCTCCGTGAACCGCTCCCGCGCGGTCTGCGGGTCGACGTCCAGCAGCACCGTCAGATGCGGTACGAGGCCGCTCGTCGCCCACCGGGAGATCCGGGCGATCTCGGTCGGGGCCAGGTCGCGTCCGGCGCCCTGGTAGGCGACGGAGGAGTCGATGTAGCGGTCGGAGATGACGATCGCGCCCCGCTCCAGCGCCGGGCGGACCACGGAGTCGACGTGCTCGGCGCGGTCGGCGGCGTACAGCAGCGCCTCGGCGCGGTTGGAGAGCCCAGCAGAGGAGACGTCCAGCAGGATCGACCGCAGCCGCCTGCCGACCGGGGTGGCCCCGGGCTCGCGGGTCACGACGACCTCGTGGCCCTTGGCGCGGATCCAGTCGGCGAGTGCCTCGACCTGGGTGGACTTGCCCGCTCCGTCACCGCCCTCCAGGGCGAGGAAGAAGCCGGTGGCCGCGGGGGCGACCGCCGGGTCGCCGCCGCGCAGGGCCTCGCCCAGGTCGCGGCGGAGCGGTACGCCCGCCCGGTCGTCCGTCTTGGCCAGGACGATCGCGGCGACGGGCAGGAGCAGTGCGCCGATCAGCATCAGCGCGAAGGCCGCCCCGCCGTGGGCGAAGACGAAACTGCCGGCGGCCAGGCGGTGCTGCCCGATCGCGGCGGCGAGCAGCGGGCCCGCGACCGCGCCGAGCGCGACGAGCACCCGGACGAGGGCCTGGAGGTGCTCGGTGGTCCGGGCCTGCCGGGGCGCCTCGGTCTCCTGGTCGATGATCGCGTGGCCGATGTTGGCGGCGACCCCGGCCGCGTAACCGGCCAGCAGCGCGATCGCGAGCCCGGTGGCCGTGTCCGGCACCAGGCCGAGCGCGAGGAGCGCGATGCCCGTGACGGCGATGGCCAGCGCGAGCAGACGGCGCCGCGACAGGGCGGGCAGCACCTTCTGGGCGGTACGGATGCCGAGCGCCGTGCCCCCGGTCAGCGCGAGGATCAGCAGCGCGAACGTGACGGGTCCGCCGCCCAGGTCGTAGGCGTGCAGGACGGATACGGCGGCGGCCGCCGCGATCGCTCCGGCGACGGCGGCGCAGACGGCGACGACCAGCGGGAGGGCGCCGGTGCGGCCCTTGTCGGGGCCGCTGCCGGTGGTGGGGCGGCGCAGGCCTTCCAGGGGCGAGCGCGGCCGGGGGGTCTGGGTGTCGGGCAGTTCGAGGAAGTACAGGGTGGAGATGGAGGCCGAGAACAGACCGGCCGCGACATACGAACCCAGGGCCGCCTGGTGGAAGGAGAACCACTCCAGGCCCGTGCCGAGGAGGTTGCCGACCAGCGTGGCGGCCAGCAGGACCACGGCGGCGGCGGGGACGGCGAGGAAGTTCGTACGGAGCGACAGCCTGCGCAGGGCGTCGAGGTGGTCGGGGAGCGGACGGACGGCGGCGCCTTCAAGGGGCGGGTCGGGCAGCAGCGCAGGCGCGGCGCTTTCCTTTGCCACCGTCCACAGGCGCTCGGCTCCACCGGTCACGAAGGCGGTGATGAGGATCATCATGAGCGCCTTGTCGGGCACCCAGTCGATCCACAGCGGAGCGATGATCAGCAGGGCGAGCCGCAGCCCGTCCGTCCCGATCATCAGCCATCGCCGGTCCAGTTTCCCGCCGGGTGCCGTGAGCGACGTCAACGGCCCCAGGAGTACGGCTCCGAAGAGCACGGTGGAAAGGATCCGGGCACCGAACACGGCGGCGACGGCAAAGGCCGCCCCGCGGTATCCGGCTCCGAGTGAGCCCTCCAGGACCGCTGCTTGCAGCGACAACAGCACCAGCACGAGAAGGGCGAGTGCATCGCCGATACCGCCGACGAGCTGGGCGCTCCACAACCGCTTCAGCGGGGGAACACGCAACAGGGCTCGTACGGCGCGCTCGCGTGAGTCTGCGGCAAGTGTGTCGGAGGTGGGGCTCACGACCGTTGGCTGCTCGGCTCGCGTCATCCGCCCAGCCTATCGGCAGCGGTGCGGTGGCTGTCGGCCCGTCCGAACATATGGCCGCAGATGACTTCCGGCCAGCTCGCTCACGGGCCCCGACGTACCACCGCTGCCCGACACCTGAAGGAAGGTGCCGGGCAGCGGTGGTACGTCAGACGAGAACCGGTCAGTCCTCCGAGGAGGAGGAGGAAGCCGCGGAAGAGGCAGCAGAAGAGGCGGTCTTCTTCGCCACCGTCTTCTTTACCGCTGCCGTCGTCTTCTTTACCGCTGTCGTCGTCTTCTTGGTCGTCGTCTTCTTCGCCGCGGTCTTCTTGGCGGCCGTGGTCTTGGTGGCCGTCGTCTTCTTCGCGGCCGTCTTCTTCGCCGTCGCCTTCTTGGCCGGGGCCTTCTTCGCCGTCTTCTTCTTGGCGGGTCCCTTGGCGCGCTTCTCGGCGAGCAGCTCGTAGCCGCGCTCCGGCGTGATGTCCTCGACGCTGTCGTCGGTCCGCAGCGTCGCGTTGGTCTCGCCGTCGGTGACGTACGCGCCGAAGCGGCCGTCCTTTACCACGACCGGCGCACCGCTGACCGGGTCGGTACCCAGCTCCTTCAGCGGCGGCTTGGCCGCGGCCCGGCCGCGCTGCTTGGGCTGGGCGTAGATCGCGAGGGCCTCTTCGAGGGTGATGTCGAAGAGCTGGTCCTCGGAGGTCAGCGACCGGGAGTCGGTGCCCTTCTTCAGATACGGGCCGTAGCGGCCGTTCTGCGCGGTGATCTCGACACCCTCGGCGTCGGTACCGACGACACGCGGCAGCGACATCAGCTTGAGGGCGTCGGCGAGGGTGACCGTGTCCAGGGACATGGACTTGAAGAGGGAGGCGGTCCGCGGCTTCACCGCGTTCTTGCCGGTCTTCGGCGTCCCCTCGGGCAGCACCTCGGTGACGTACGGGCCGTAGCGGCCGTCCTTGGCGATGATCTGGTTCCCGCTGACCGGGTCGGCACCCAGCTCGAAGTCGCCGCTGGGCTTGGCCAGCAGCTCCTCGGCCAGCTCGACGGTGAGCTCGTCGGGGGCCAGGTCCTCGGGCACGTCGGCGCGCTGGTGGCCCTCGGCGTCCTTCTCGCCCCGCTCGATGTACGGGCCGTAGCGGCCGACGCGGAGCTTGATGTCGTTGCCGACCGGGAAGGAGGAGATCTCCCGGGCGTCGATCGCGCCGAGGTCGGTGACCAGCGCCTTCAGCCCGCCGAGGTGGTCGCCGTCGCCGTTGCCCGCGTCGGACGCGGAGCCCGCGCCGGCCGGGTCGTCACCGGAGGCGGCGGCTCCGAAGTAGAAACGCTTCAGCCACGGCACGGACTGGGCCTCGCCCCGCGCGATGCGGTCGAGGTCGTCCTCCATACGGGCGGTGAAGTCGTAGTCGACGAGTCGGCCGAAGTGCTTCTCCAGCAGGTTGACCACGGCGAAGGAGAGGAAGGACGGGACGAGTGCCGTGCCCTTCTTGAAGACGTAGCCGCGGTCCAGGATGGTCCCGATGATCGAGGCGTACGTCGACGGGCGGCCGATCTCGCGCTCTTCGAGCTCCTTGACCAGCGAGGCCTCGGTGTAGCGGGCCGGAGGCTTGGTGGCGTGCCCGTCGACCGTGACCTCCTCGGCGGACAGCGCGTCGCCCTCGGTCACCTGCGGCAGCCGCCGCTCGCGGTCGTCCAGCTCGGCGTTCGGGTCGTCGGCGCCTTCCACGTACGCCTTCATGAAGCCGTGGAAGGTGATCGTCTTGCCGGAGGCGGAGAACTCGGCGTCCCGGCCGTCGCTCGCCCGGCCGCCGATCTTGACGGTGACGGAGTTGCCGGTCGCGTCCTTCATCTGGGAGGCGACGGTCCGCTTCCAGATCAGCTCGTAGAGGCGGAACTGGTCGCCGGTGAGGCCGGTCTCGGCGGGGGTGCGGAAGCGGTCGCCGGAGGGGCGGATCGCCTCGTGCGCCTCCTGCGCGTTCTTGACCTTCCCGGCGTACGTACGCGGCTTCTCGGGCAGGTAGTTCGCCCCGTACAACTGCGTGACCTGGGCCCGGGCCGCGGAGACCGCGGTGTCCGAGAGGGTCGTGGAGTCGGTACGCATATAGGTGATGAAGCCGTTCTCGTACAGCTTCTGCGCCACCTGCATGGTCGCCTTGGCCCCGAAGCCCAGCTTGCGGCTCGCCTCCTGCTGGAGGGTCGTCGTCCGGAAGGGGGCGTACGGGGAGCGGCGGTACGGCTTCGACTCGACGGACCGGACCGCGAAGGAGGAGTCGGCGAGCGCGGCGGCCAGAGCGCGGGCGTTCGCCTCGTCCAGGTGCAGGGTCTGGGCGGAACCGGGCTTGAGCTGCCCGTCGGGGCCGAAGTCGCGGCCCTGGGCGATCCGGCGGCCGTCGACCGCGCTGAGGCGGGCGGTCAGGGTCGAGGGGTCGGAGGCGTCACCGGTACGGCCGGTGGCGAACGTTCCGGTCAGGTCCCAGTACTCGGCGGAGCGGAAGGCGATGCGCTCGCGCTCCCGCTCGACGACGAGGCGGGTGGCGACGGACTGGACGCGGCCCGCCGACAGCTTCGGCATGACCTTCTTCCACAGGACCGGCGAGACCTCGTAGCCGTAGAGACGGTCGAGGATACGGCGGGTCTCCTGGGCGTCGACCATGCGCTGGTTGAGCTCGCGCGGGTTGGCGACGGCGGACCGGATCGCGTCCTTGGTGATCTCGTGGAAGACCATCCGGTGGACCGGGACCTTGGGCCGCAGCACTTCCTGGAGGTGCCACGCGATGGCTTCGCCCTCGCGGTCCTCATCGGTGGCGAGGAAGAGTTCGTCGGACTCGGCCAGCAGCTGCTTGAGCTTCCTGACCTGGGCCTTCTTGTCTGCGTTGACGACATAGATGGGCTGGAAGTCGTGTTCGACGTCCACCCCGAGGCGGCGGACCTCGCCGGTGTACTCGTCCGGGACCTCGGCCGCGCCGTTCGGGAGGTCGCGGATGTGCCCGACGCTCGCCTCGACGACGTATCCGGGGCCGAGATAGCCCTTGATCGTCTTCGCCTTGGCAGGCGACTCGACGATGACGAGTCGGCGGCCGCCCTGTGCGGTCTCGCTGGTCGGGGACAACTTCGCTCTTCTCTCCGGTCGACACTCGATGGGCATCCGGGCAGCGTCGAGACGCTTCCCGCGGTGCTGTCGCTGCGGAGTGTGACGGTACAACCCGCCCCCGTGTCAAACGGCAAAAGCCCGCAACGGCCACTCGAACGGTAACCCGACTTCCGCCATTCCTGCCGCCCGGACCGTCGGGTCCGCGCTGCGCACAGCCCGGGCCTGCGGCTTTTCCGGGGCGGTCGCGGTGATCGTCCGGCGCCCCGGAAAAGCCGCAGCCCCGGGCGCGGCCCCGGCGGGGGCAGGGATCAGAGGCGCGTGAAGCACCACACGCCGAGGGCGAGGAAAACTACGCCGAAAAGTGTCGTGAGTGCGGTGGAGGCGACGGGGCTCACACCGTGCAGCACCGGCGCGCGGTGCAGGGCGCGCGCCCCGGTCCAGAGGAGGAGGGCGGCACCGAACAGCGCGAAGGCCGTACCGGCGAAGACTGCTGCGACGCTCTCCATGTCGTACCCGTACCCCTCGCTCCTGCCGTACCCGCCCGGTCACGGGGGAGGCTGCCACCCCGGGGCATCGACGACACGAACCCCGGGTGAACAGCACACGCCCACCGGGAGTACCCGGGCCGTCACATGACGTCAAGGGTCGCCCGGCGGCGGCTGCCCCGCTCGAAGACGGCCAGGAGCAGTACGGCGAGCACCGCGTACCCGGCCCCGACCAGCAGCTCCGCCCCGAGCAGCGCCCGGTCGAGCCCGCCGCCCGCGGCCAGCGCGCGGGCGGCCTCCATGGCGTGGGTCAGCGGCAGGGCGTCACCGGCCGTCCGCATCCAGTCGGGAAGCGCGGCGCGCGGCACATTGGCTCCGGTCAGCAGGAGCAGTACGGATCCGGCCACGTTGGAGATCAGGAACACGTCACGGAAACGGAGCCCGAGCGCCCCCAGCGCCAGCCCGAACGCCGAGCACCCGGCGGCGGCCGCGAGGAGCACCGCCCCGAGCCCCGGCAGAGCGCCGAGCGGAATCCGCAGACCGAGCAGGAGGGAAGCGACGGTCAGCGTGAAGGCGCTGATGAGAAGGCCGTTGAGGACATAGGGCAGGGCCCGGCCGATCCAGAGCGGAGTCCGGTGACGGGGGCTGAGGAGGACGGCGCCCAGGGTGCCGTACCTGCGTTCGTTGGAGATCGCCATGGTGCCGCCGTAGACACAGGCGGTGGAGGAGGCGAGCACCGCGTTGCCGAGAAGATAGAAGTGGTCGTCGGCCACCTGGAGCTCCCGCCCGAGGAAGACGAAGAAGAGGAGCTGGAGCAGCGGTCCGACCAGCAAGGTGCCGATGAACATGGGCGGCGTCGTCCAGTTGAACAGCGCCCGGTACGAGATGGCTCCGCCGACGAGGACCAGGCGGAGGGTACTGAGGGCGGAGGCGGCCGGGGCTTGCGGGGTTGCTGGGGCTTGCAGGGCGGCCAGTGCTTGTGGGGTTGCTGGGGCTTGCAGGGCGGCCAGTGCTTGTGGGGTGGCCGGGTCTTCCGAGGCTGAAGGTGCAGGTGTGACTGGTGTGACCGGTGTGACGGGCATGCGGCGGCTCCTGATCATCAGGCGAGCGAGAGGGTGGCGGCGGCCCGGGCGCGGCGCTCGACCCGTCCGAGGACCAGCACGGCGACCAGCGCGTACAGCGCTCCGAGGGCGAGGGCGGCGGCCATCGGCACCAGCACCCCGGCGGCGCCCGCCCCGCCGGAGGTGGCCGCGTGCACGGCCCGCGATCCCCAGGTGGTGGGCAGGGCCCAGGAGACCGGAAGCGTCCACTGGGGCAGCACGGTGACCGGGACGAGCATCCCTGACAACAGCCACACGGGCGCGTCGAGCGGGTTGGCGAGCGCGTTCGCATTGCGCAGCAGCACGAACGTGGCGGCCAGCAGCAGCCCCATCATCCCCAGGGACAACACGCAGACGGGGACGGCCACCAGGAACAGCAGCGGGTGCGCGAAGTCGAGCGGTACGTCGAAGAGGAACGCGCCCCACAGGACGGTCGCCCCCATCGCGTACGTGCCGATGACGGCCGTGGCGAGCGTGATCGGCAGCAGCACCAGGGCGAGCGGAGTGGGCGAGGCGACCAGGGTCTCCAAGGTGCCGAGCCAGCGCTGGTTCTGCACGGCGCCGCCCGAACCGAACAGCACCGACGACCAGATGCCCATCAGCCCCGCCCCGACGGCGGCGGTGAGCAGCCGGTCCGGATCGTCGGCGGCCCGGAACAGGTGGACGGCGAGGGTGGCGTGGACGAGCGGGACCAGTACGGCGAAGGTGATCTCCAGCGGCGAGCGGCTCATGTACGAGACATGGGTACGCACTCCGGCCCAGGTCAGCCGCAACACGCGGGCGGCGGAAGGCATCCGGCTCTCCGCTCTCGTGGCTGCCCTCATGGCTCTCGTGGCTCTCGTGGCTCTCGTGGCTGCCCTCATGGCGCTCATGCCGAGGCCGCCTCTCGGGCGGGCGCGTCCGGGGCCGCGTCCGCCTCCTCCACGATCGCGATATACGCGTCCTCCAGGGTCGGTTCACGCGTGACGACCCGTCCGATCCGGATCCCGCTCAGCGCGGCGAGCACCGGCGCGTGCAGGTCGGCTTCCCGGTCCGCCTGCACGGTGAGGATCTGGAGGGAGCCGCGCTCCTCGGTCGCCGCGCCCCGCACGCCGGGCAGAGCGCGGATCCGGTCGAGGTGATCGGCGCCCGCCCCGTACGCCTCGATCTCCAGGATGTCCCGTTCCTGGACGCGGGACTTGAGGCGGCCGGGGGTGTCGAGCGCCCGGATCGTGCCGCCCGCGATCACCGCGATCCGGTCGCACAGTTCGTCGGCCTCGGCCATGTAGTGGGTGGTGAGGAGCACGGTGGTGCCGTCGGCCCGGAGGTCGGCCACCGTACGGCGCAGATCGCGGGCGGCGACCGGGTCGACGCCGATCGAGGGCTCGTCGAGGAAGAGGACATCGGGCCGGTGCAGCAGGCCGCGGGCGATGTGGAGGCGCTGCCGCATACCGCGCGAATAGCCCTCCACCCGCTCCTTCTCCCGGCCCAGCAGGCCGACCAGCTCCAGGAGTTCGGCGATCCGGCGGCGCTGGTCGCGGGGTTCGACGCCGTGGAGCTCGGCGAAGTAGCGGAGGTTGTCGAGCGCGGTGAGCCGGTCGTACAGGCCCCGGTCGCCGCCGAAGACGTACCCGATCCTGCGTCGTACGGCGACGGGCTCGCGCGCCACGTCGTGGCCCAGCACCCGGGCGGTGCCGGAGGTGGGCAGCAGCAGGGTGTTGAGCATCTTGATGGTGGTGGTCTTGCCCGCGCCGTTGGGCCCGAGCAGGCCGAAGAGTTCGCCGCGCGCCACCTGGAGGTCGATTCCGCGGACGGCCTCGGTCTCGGTGGTACGCGGCCGCAGGAATCCGGTGCGGGTGGTGTAGGTACGGCGGAGGCCGACCGCTTCGATGGCGGGCGGTGCTTCGGTGTCGGTGGCAGGCATGGCGGTGACGCTAGGAGCCCACGGCCACACCCGGCCATCGATTCGGGCGCTCCCGAATCGTCCCCCGCACCCGCCTCGGGTCAGGACACCGCGCGCAGCACGTCCTCACCGGCCAGCAGGGCGAGCAGCGACCGGCCGGTGTCCGTGAGCTGGTAGTAGACGCTGCGGCCGACCCGGTGCCGGGTCACCACACCGGCGTCGGCGAGCACCGAGAGGTGCTCGGAGACCGTGCTCGGGGCGAGGCTGAGCCGGTCGGCCAGCCCGGCGGTGGTGAGGGGGCCACCGAGCTGGCGCAGGACCGAGGCGCGGCCCCGGCCGAGCAGCAGCCCGAGGCGGTCTCCGGTCTCCGCGCCCGGCTCGGCGGACCGGTCGCGCAGGGCGGCGGCGCCCCGGGCCTGGAAGGAGACGGCGAGGACCTCGGGGTCGTCGGTGGAGTAGAGCCGGCAGCCCTCGGCGAAGACGAGCGGGACCAGCAGCAGCCGCCGCTCACCGGCCCGGTAGTCGGCCTCTATGTGCTTGGTCAGCTCCAGCACCGGGGGCTTCCAGGTGGCGCGGGACTCCAGCCCGGCGAAGAGCGCGTCGACGCCCTCGGTCGCGAAGGTCCGGGCCCGGACGAGCACCTCGTCCTCGACGAGCCGGCGCATGGTCGGCCAGTGCCGCTCCAGCACGCCTTCCCAGTACGCCGCGTACGCCTCGGCGAGCGTGGCGCAGGCGGCCTCGGGGTCGTCCACGTACGGCCGGACGAACGGGTGGTCCTCCATCCCCGCGTAGTGCTCCCGCACCCCCGCCCGTACGACATCGGCCGGGGTGGTCCGGATGATGTCCAGCTCCGTATCGACGGACGAGGCCCCGACCGGCCGGGGCAGCAGGAAGTCCGGGAAGCCGTGCGGCCCATGGGTCAGCAGCCGCAGCGGCCGCGTCCGCTCGTCCTCGCGCAGCACCTCGCGGGCCCGGACGACCCATTCCTCGTACGGCCACGAGGGCGTGCGGTGCGGCAACGCCAGGTGCATGCTGCAGAACGCGTCCCACAGCGGGCTGATGGCGATACGGGTGGCCCCCAGCGAGGCTTCGTCCAACTCGATCCGGATCACGCCGCCCTCACCCGATCCCCTCCCCGGAAGCGGCCCCCGGTGACGGCGCCCGCACCGGCTCCAGGAAGCCCTCCTCGACCAGGAGCCGGATCGCCTGCGGGGTGCGGTCGCGCAGGAGGACCGGGTCCTCGGACATCAACTGGGCGATGGCGTCCAGGATCCGCCCGGCGGGCAGCGAGCCGTCGCACACCCCGGCGAACCCGGCGCCCACCGCGTCCACCTTGGTCGCCCGCATCATCCCGCGGTGCTGTCGCAGCACCACGTGTTCGGGATCCTCCGCCCCGGGGAGGCCCACCTGCTCCTGCACGACCTCGGCGGCGAGGGTGAAGTGCCCGGCGAGCAGGGCGGCGTCGTCCTGGTCCCGCAGATAGTCCTGGCGGGCGAAGTGCTCCTCCACGGCCCGGCCCAGCGGCTGCTGGACGGCGTGCGGCCACTCCTCGACGACGATCGACGCGTCCCCCGCGGCTGCGGCGGCGGACCTGCGCAGGGTGATCCAGCCGAAGCCGACGGAGGTGGTTCCGCGCGCCTCGAACTCGTCGAGCCACGCCTCGTACCGCTCGGCGTACGCCTCCGGGTCGCTGCGGTGGTCGCCGCTGTCGCGCAGCCACAGCTCGGCGTACTGCGTGACGTCCTGGACCTCGCGCTGCACGATCCAGGCATCACACCCGGCGGGCACCCAGGAGCGGAGCCGGTCCTGCCAGTCCTCGCCCTCCACGTGCTGCCAGTTGGCGAGGAACTGGGCGTATCCCCCCTCGTTCAGATGGGCCCCGGACTGCTGGACCAGGGTGCGGCAGAGGTCGTCGCCGCCCATGCCGCCGTCCCGGTAGGTGAGGCGGGCGCCGGGCGAGATGACGAAGGGCGGGTTGGAGACGATCAGGTCGAAGGTCTCCGCGCCCACCGGCTCGAAGAGGGAGCCCTCGCGGAGGTCGGCGGGGGCGGCGCCGGAAAGGGCGAGGGTGAGCCGGGTGAACTCCAGGGCGCGGGGGTTGAGGTCCGTGGCGGTGACCCGGATGGCGTGCTGGGCGGCGTGCAGCGCCTGGATGCCGGAGCCCGTGCCGAGGTCGAGGGCCGAGGCCACCGGCGTACGCACGGTGATACCGGCGAGGGTGGTGGAGGCCCCGCCGACCCCGAGGACCACGCCCTCCTCGCGCGAGCCGATCCCGCCCGCACCGCCGACCGCGCACCCGAGGTCGGAGACGATGAACCAGTCCTCGCCGTCCGGCCCGCCGTACGGCCGTACGTCGACGGTGGCGCGGGCCAGGCCGTCCGCCACGGTCACCCAGCCGTCCTGGACGCACTCCTCCAGGGGCAGGGCGGCGCGGGCCTGTGCCTCGGGGACGGAACGCTGGAGGAGGAACAGCCGCACCAGCGTGTCGAGGGGCGAGACACCCCGGGTGGCGCGCAGGGCGGGGACCGTCTCGCTGCGGGCGAGCGCGGCATAGGCGGGCGCGCCGAGCCGGTCGAGGAGCCCGTCGGCGGTGAAGGCCGCGGCGAGCAGCGCCTCGCGGAGGCCGGCGGTGTGGTCGGGTGCGGGAAGCCTGGTCGTACTCACCCGACCATTGTGTCCGCTCCCACTGACAACGGCAGCGCCCCGGACACCCGGCGAGGGCCTGGCCCCTCCCGGCCGGGCGGACGGGGGCGGGCGGACCCGGGCGGGACCCGGCAGGGCCGGGCCTGACCGCCCGGCCGGACGAGAGCCGGACTGGGGCCGGACCGTCCCTGACCGGCCCCGGCCGGATGGGACGGCTGGACCGGACCGGGCTGCATGGGGCTGGGCCGCCCCGAAACCCTCCGTACCGGAGCCGGACCGTCCCGCACGGGGGGGCCGGGGCCAAAGCCGGACCGTCCCGCCGAGGCCTGGGCCGAGCCCGAGCCCGAAGCCGGGGCCGAAGCCGGGGCCGAAGCCGGGGCCGAGGCCAAGGCCAAGGCCAAGGCCAAGGCCAAGGCCAAGATCCGAAGCCCGGCCTCCGGATCTCCCGGAAGCCGCCGCGTCAGGCCTTCTTCTCCTCCGAGGCCGAAGCCGAGGGAGTCGCCTCCGCACCCGCGTCCGGCGCCTCGGAGCCCAAGGGGCTGGCGGGCCCGGTGGAGGCCTTCGTCTTCTGGCAGCCCTTCTGCTTCGACATCGCGACAGCCACGTCACCGGACTGAAGCTTCTTCAGCGCCTGGTCGCCACTGTTGCTGACCCGGGTCATCTCCTCGGCGAGGACCTTCAGATCGTCGGCGAACTGCCCCTGGTCCTTGGTCTGGAGGGCATCGACCTTGACCTTGAGCTCGGCGTAGGCCTTGGAGGAGGCGTTGAGCTCCCGGACGGCGTCCTTCTGCTTGGTCTCGCCGTCCTCGACCGGCGGCGGGCCGGCCGAGTCGAAGGCCTTGGCCAGTGCCGTGTACGACTCGGAGATCTGCTGGAAGGCCTCCGAGTCGGTCTTCTTGACCTCGGCGGGCTTGCTGTTCTCGTCGGTCCTCTGCTTGATGGCGGCGTTGGCCGCCTCGTTCTTGGCCAGCTGGGGCTGGATCTGGTCGCAGACCTTCTTGGCCCACGCGTTCACCTTGTCGTCGCTGTCGTCACTGCAGCCCGACAGCGTCAGTACGAGTGCCACACCGCCGGACAGTGCGGCCGCAAGCTTCTTGTTCACCGGATGGATCCCTTCCAAGGCTCTCGGCCCCGGAACTTACACGCCGAGAGGACTCCATCCGGGTGCCAGCCATCAGATATGCACCCTTTTGAAGCCATTTGCATCAAAGGAAATGAGGGAGATGCCACTCGGTCCAGAAATTCCGACACACGTACGATCGCCCCTCCGAACGAACGATCCCGATCACCCGCACACAGCCTTCCCCCCGCACACCAAAGGGGGCGGGCGGTACGCCACCACGTACCGCCCGCCCTCTTGGTGACGACGCGTCACCCACTACAGGCCGGGCCGACGGGAACCAGAGGCCCCATCGGCCCGCACCTCTATAAGGGCCCGCGAGGCCCTATTAGGACCCCTATAAGACCCCTATAAAGCCCCTACGAAGCCGCCGCAGGGTCCGGTGACGGGACCGCCGGGCCGCCGCCGCCCGGAGAACCGCTGTCGTCGTCACCCACGGCGATGCCGCGCCGCTTGGACACGTAGACCGCGCCGACGATGACCGCGATGGCGAAGACGGACACCACCGCCCGTACCCAGGGGTTCGCGTCCGCCCCGTAGCTGAACTGGACCACCGCCGGAGCGATGAGCAGCGCGACCAGGTTCATCACCTTGAGGAGCGGGTTGATCGCCGGGCCCGCCGTGTCCTTGAACGGGTCGCCGACCGTGTCACCGATCACGGTCGCGGCGTGCGCGTCGCTGCCCTTGCCTCCGTAGTGCCCGTCCTCGACGAGTTTCTTGGCGTTGTCCCAGGCGCCGCCGGAGTTGGCGAGGAAGACCGCCATCAGGGTGCCGGTGGCGATGGCGCCCGCGAGATACGAGCCGAGCGCGCCGACCCCGAGGGTGAAGCCGACCGCGATCGGCGCCAGGACCGCGAGCAGGCCGGGCGTGGCCAGCTCGCGCAGGGCGTCCTTGGTGCAGATGTCGACGACCCGTCCGTACTCCGGCTTCTCCGTGTAGTCCATGATCCCCGGGCGCTCGCGGAACTGCCGCCGGACCTCGTGGACCACGGCTCCGGCGGACCGGGAGACCGCGTTGACGGCGAGCCCGGAGAAGAGGAAGACGACCGCCGCGCCGAGGACCAGGCCGACGAGGTTGTTGGGCTGGGAGATGTCCAGGCTCAGCCCCAGCTCGCCCGCCCCGGCCCCCACGTCGGCGACCGCCGTGGCGATGGCGTCGCGGTAGGAGCCGAAGAGCGCGGCCGCCGCCAGGACGGCGGTGGCGATGGCGATGCCCTTGGTGATGGCCTTGGTCGTGTTGCCGACGGCGTCCAGGTCGGTGAGCACCTGGGCCCCGGCACCGGTGACATCCCCGGACATCTCGGCGATGCCCTGGGCGTTGTCGGAGACCGGCCCGAAGGTGTCCATGGCCACGATGACGCCCACCGTGGTGAGCAGCCCGGTCCCGGCGAGCGCCACCGCGAAGAGCGCCAGCATGATCGACGTACCGCCCAGGAGGAACGCCCCGTAGACGCCGAGGCCGATCAGCAGAGCGGTGTAGACGGCCGACTCCAGGCCGATGGAGATACCGGCCAGCACCACGGTCGCCGGGCCGGTCAGCGAGGACTTCCCGATGTCCTGGACGGGGCGCCGCTTCGTCTCGGTGAAGTAGCCGGTGAGCTGCTGGATCAGCGCGGCCAGGACGATGCCGATGGCCACGGCGACCAGGGCGAAGACCCTGGGGTCGCCGCCGTGCCCGGCGATCGCGTCGTCGGTGACCCCGCTCAGTTCCGCGTACGAGGACGGGAGATAGGCGAAGGCGGCGACGGCCACCAGGGCGAGCGAGACCACCGCGGAGATGAAGAAGCCCCGGTTGATCGCGGTCATCCCGCTGCGGTCGGTACGCCGGGGGGCGACGGCGAAGATCCCGATCATCGCGGTGACGACGCCGATCGCCGGGACCATCAGGGGGAAGGCCAGGCCGGAGTCGCCGAAGGCGGCCATGCCGAGGATGAGTGCGGCGACGAGCGTCACGGCGTACGACTCGAAGAGGTCGGCGGCCATGCCCGCGCAGTCACCGACGTTGTCGCCCACGTTGTCGGCGATGGTGGCGGCGTTGCGCGGGTCGTCCTCCGGGATGCCCTGTTCGACCTTGCCCACGAGGTCGGCTCCCACATCGGCGGCCTTGGTGAAGATTCCGCCGCCGACCCTCATGAACATGGCGATCAGCGCCGCACCGAGACCGAATCCCTCCAGCACCTTGGGCGCGTCGGCCGCATAGACGAGGACCACGCAGGAGGCGCCGAGCAGTCCGAGCCCCACCGTGATCATTCCGACCACACCGCCGGTACGGAAGGCAATTTTCATCGCCTTGTGCGAGACGGTGGTGAGATCCTTTTCCGGCTCTCCCTCCGCCGGAGTCGCCTCACGTGCCGCAGCGGCCACACGCACATTGCTCCGTACGGCGAGTCGCATGCCGATATACCCGGTCGCCGCCGAGAAAAGCGCACCCACCAGGAAGAAAAGCGAACGCCCCGCGCGCTGCGACCAGTTGTCGGCCGGCAACACCAGCAACAGGAAGAACACGACGACGGCGAACACACCGACCGTCCGCAGTTGCCGGGCCAGATAAGCGTTGGCGCCCTCCTGGACCGCCGCGGCGATCTCCTTCATACGTTCGGTGCCCTCGCCGGCTGCCAGGACCTGGCGTACCAGCAGCCGGGCGACGATGAGCGCGGCGACGGCGACGACCGCCACGACGATGACGATCAGCCGGTTGTCGTCGGTGAGTACCGCCGCCGCGAGAGAGGCGGGCCGGTCGGAAAGTGCGGATTCTCGCATCGGTTCGGCCAGGGGGGTGGCCACGGGGGTGGTGAGGAACTCCGCCATACGTCCTCCTTGACGCTCAGCGCTCAAGTCGTGGACGGATTGTAGGGAGCGGAACCGGATCAAAACAGTGGTCGGGAAGAGAATTGACCGCACTCCCCCCAACGCCGAAAGATCGGCGGAGGTATTCTCCCCGAATGCAGTAATGGAGCAGGCGCATTACGCGGTGATGGGGCGGGTGCATTGCGCGGCAGAAATCGCACGGGATCACGTGGGGCCACACGAGAAAGGCCCTGCTCAGCAGGGCCGGAAAATAAGCAGGACAGCGGCGACCGCACACCCCAGGGAGTGACCGGCCACCACCCCGACTCGCTCCCCACGGGACGTACGGGCTCACGCCACGCGCCAAGGGCTCAGTGCGTCACGGGCTCACGCCGTGCAGAACGGCATACGTCGCGTCACGGGCTCACGCCGTGCAGGACGGCATACGTCCGCCGTGCAGGACGGCATACGCCGCAGCCGAGCCGCCTCAGGGGCGCACCGCGGCAAGGGCCGTCGGCCAGCTCATCCGGATGGTTCCGCCGTCCGCACCGGAACGGACCTCCACGTCGTCGACGAGACCGCTGATGACCGCGAGGCCCATCTCGTCCTCGGCACCCTCGCCCTCGGGCTCGTCCGGGCCGCCGGACACGCCACCGCGCGCCCCCGGCCCGGCCGGGTCGCGCCCGGGGCCGGGAACACCGTCACCGACCTCGATGGAGAACGCCTTCTCCTCCTCGGTCAGCACCACACTGACCGGCGCGGTGATGCCGTGGCTGCGGTGCAGTCCCACGGCACGGCTGCACGCCTCGCCGACGGCGAGCCTGACCTCGTCGAGCACCGCCTCGTCGACGCCGGCCCGGCGCGCCACGGCGGCCGCCACCAGGCGGGCCGTCCTGACATGTTCAGGCTGGGCACTGAAGCGGAGTTCAACGGTGGCCATGTGATCCCCCTCGAACGTTCGGGCGTACGCCTCAGAGGCCCCGGGCCTGAAGCCCGGCACCCCTGCTCTCCTCCTCCGGAACCGGCGAAATCGACGAAGCGGGCAGCCGACCCGAAGGCCGACCACCTGCCCGTCACGGCCCACACGCTGCCGCTGCCGGTCCGTTCACTGCCTGACGGCCGGCCCGGAGGCCGGCCGAAGCCGACCTCAGTCGGTGGCGGCGACAGCCTCGTCGACCGTGGTGTGAATCGGGAACACCTTGGTCAGGCCCGTGATCCGGAAGATCTTGAGAATGCGCTCCTGGTTGCAGACCAGGCGCAACGAGCCCTCATGGGCCCGGACACGCTTCAAGCCGCCCACGAGCACGCCGAGGCCGGTGGAGTCGAGGAAGTCGACACCTTCCATGTCGACAACCAGGTGGTAGCTGCCGTCATTCACCAACTCGACCAACTGCTCGCGCAGCTTGGGCGCGGTATACACATCAATCTCGCCACCGACCTCGACGACCGTACGGTCGCCACCAGGCCCGGACACATTGCGAGTCGACAGGGACAGGTCCACGGATCCTCCAGCACCTTGCTATCGAGCGGTCGCCCCTCGGTCTCCCCGACGGAGGCCAGGGGACGGATCGCCAGCCGCGATGGCATTCAATCACTTACCAGCAGCCATGCACGACGCCTTGGGACCATTGTCCGTCACGCCAGTGACACACTCGGTGCCGATGGCCAAGAATCACCGTCCCGGACGACCACCCGAGAGTGGGGACATGCGCCCCTCTCCCGCCATGATCCTCGACCGGCTCGCCGCAGGGGCGGGCCGGGCCGCGCGCATCACTCATACGGAGCACTTGCCCCCACGATCGGGAACCCATGCCATCTGGCCGGATCGCATCCGGCCAGAAGTGATCTCGATGATCGAAAAAGCCGGAATCGCCCATCCGTGGGCCCATCAGGCGATCGCCGCCGAGCATGCGCTGGACGGCGAATCGGTCGTGATCGCCACCGGCACGGCGTCCGGCAAGTCGCTCGCCTACCTCGCCCCGGTCCTCAGCACCCTCCTGGACGGCTCCGAGGCGCCGAACGGCCGTGGGGCGACCGCCCTGTACCTCGCCCCCACCAAGGCCCTGGCAGCCGACCAGCGGCGCTCCGTGAAGGCTCTGGCGGCTCCCCTCGGCAACGCCGTCCGGCCCGCGGTCTACGACGGCGACACTCCCGTGGAGGAGCGCGAGTGGGTGCGGCAGTACGCGAACTACGTCCTGACCAACCCCGACATGCTGCACCGCGGGATCCTGCCGTCCCACCCCCGCTGGTCCTCCTTCCTGCGCGCGCTGCGCTTCGTCGTGATCGACGAGTGCCACACGTACCGGGGCGTCTTCGGCTCCCATGTCGCCCAGGTCCTGCGCCGGCTGCGCCGCCTCTGCGCCCGCTACGGGGCCGACCCGGTCTTCCTGCTGGCCTCCGCCACGGCGGCGGATCCCTCGGTCGCCGCCGGGCGCCTCACCGGCCTGCCGGTCAAGGAGGTGTCCGACGACGCCTCCCCGCGCGGCAAGCTGGTCTTCGCCCTCTGGGAGCCCCCGCTGACCGACCTGCACGGCGAGAAGGGCGCCCCGGTACGCCGTACCGCGACGGCCGAGACCGCCGACCTGCTCACCGACCTCACCGTCCAGGGAGTGCGCTCGGTCGCCTTCGTACGCTCCCGGCGTGGCGCGGAGCTGATCTCGGTCATCGCCAAGGAACGCCTCGCCGAGGTGGACCGCTCACTGCCGCAGCGGGTCGCCGCCTACCGAGGGGGCTACCTCCCCGAGGAGCGCCGCGCCCTGGAACGGGCCCTGCACTCCGGTGAGCTCCTCGGTCTGGCGGCCACCACCGCCCTCGAACTCGGCATCGACGTCTCCGGCCTCGGCGCGGTCGTCATCTGCGGCTACCCGGGCACCCGGGCCTCCCTCTGGCAGCAGGCGGGGCGGGCCGGCCGCTCCGGGCAGGGCTCCCTGGCCGTCCTGGTGGCCCGGGACGACCCGCTGGACACCTATCTGGTGCACCACCCCGAGGCGCTGTTCCAGCAGCCCGTGGAGTCGACCGTGCTGGACCCGGACAACCCCTACGTCCTGGCCCCCCACCTGTGTGCCGCAGCCGCCGAGCTGCCCCTCACCGAATCCGACATCGCGCTCTTCGGGCCCGCCGTGCCCGAGCTGCTGCCGCAACTGGAGACGGCGAAGCTGCTGCGCAGGAGGGCATCGGGCTGGCACTGGACCCGCCGCGAGCGGGCCGCCGACCTCACCGACATCCGGGGCGGGGGCGGACGCCCCGTACAGATCGTCGAGGAGGGCACCGGCCGCCTGCTGGGCACGGTCGACGCGGCCGCCGCCCACACCGCCGTCCACGAGGGCGCCGTCCACCTCCACCAGGGCCGCACCCACCTGGTGCGGAAACTGGACCTGGAGGACTCCGTCGCCCTGGTCGAGCAGGCCGACCCGCCGTACTCGACCGTCGCCCGCGACACCACCGCCATCTCCGTCCTGGAGACCGACACCGAGATCCCCTGGGGCCAGGGGCGGCTCTGCTACGGCTCCGTCGAGGTCACCAACCAGGTCGTCTCC
The DNA here is from genome assembly GCF_042750035.1 of Streptomyces sp. NPDC059452. Classification (NCBI taxonomy): domain Bacteria; kingdom Bacillati; phylum Actinomycetota; class Actinomycetes; order Kitasatosporales; family Streptomycetaceae; genus Streptomyces; species Streptomyces sp. NPDC059452. The sequence continues at coordinate 122,777 of NZ_JBHYVE010000007.1, read as the reverse complement.
TTCCTCCGCCGCAGACTCATCACCGGCGAGGTCCTGGGCGAGACCAAGCTCGACCTGCCGCCCCGCACCCTGCGCACCCGCGCCGTCTGGTGGACGGTCACCGAGGACCAGCTCGACGCCGCCCGGATCAACCCGGAGATCCTCGCCGGCGCCCTCCACGCGGCCGAGCACGCCTCGATCGGCCTCCTGCCGCTCTTCGCCACCTGCGACCGCTGGGACATCGGCGGCGTCTCGATACCGCTGCACCCGGACACCCTGCTGCCGACGGTCTTCGTGTACGACGGCCACCCGGGCGGCGCCGGGTTCGCCGAGCGCGCCTTCCGCACCGCCCGTACGTGGCTGACGGCCACCCGTGAAGCCATCGCCTCCTGCGAGTGCGAGGCGGGCTGCCCCTCCTGCATCCAGTCCCCCAAGTGCGGCAACGGCAACGAGCCCCTGCACAAACGTGGAGCCGTACGCCTCCTCACCGAACTCCTCAGAGCGGCACCGCCGGAGCCGCCGCCGAAGGACGGGCCCGGAACGACCTGACCGACGCCCGACACCGAGACCCCCGGACCCCGAGATCTGACGGGCTCCCGGGCCTGACGGGCCCACAGGCCTGACGGACTCCAAGGCCTGACGGCAGCTCAGGCTCGACGGCAGCTCAGGCCTGACGGGAGCCCAGGCCTGACGGCTCAGGTCGGCAGCAGCGGCGTGACCAGGTCCTTCAGCTCCCCTTCGCCGATCGCCCCGATCCGCGACGCCGCGATCCGCCCCTCCGGGTCGACGACGATCGTGAACGGATAACCGGCGGTGTTGACCACGCCCTTCGGAAGGCGGAGAAGCTGCCGCCCCTGCGGGTCGTGCAGGCTCGGATACACCAGCGCCGCGTCCTCCTCGAAGGAACGCGCCGCCTCGACCGAGACATCCGCGTTGACCCCGACCACCCGCAGCCCCTTGTCCTCCAGCTCCTCGTGCACCCGGGAGAGGGCGGGAGCCTCCACACGGCACGGGCCGCACCACGACGCCCAGGCGTTGACCACGACGACCTTGCCCCGCAGCTCCTTCAGGCTGAACCGGCCGTCGCCGTCCACGCGCTCCCCCGACATCTCCGGCATCGCCACCCGGTCGGCAGGGGCAAAGGACTTCAGCGGCCCAGGCCGGGGTGCGTCGTCCACCGGCGATGGGGATGTCGAGCACCCTGTCAGCGCAGCAAGCAGCAGGACCACCGCAGATGAGGCTCTTAGCGTCTTCACGCTCTCCGATGATGCCACTGCCTCTCGCGGGCCCTGCATGCGGGAGGCTGCGGCATCCGCGTCAAGCCCCCGTGCCAAGGCCCTCGCGCCAAGGCCCTCATGGAAGAACACACCCCCATTCAAGGCACTTCTCCCCATGCCATAGCGTGTCGCAGGACCACCTCCCCCACAGCGGGAAGACGAGCTGTTGAGCATGCCCAGCAAACGTACGACCCTCCCTCTGGCGGCCGCGGCCGTGGCTGTGGCCGCCGCCCTGGTCTTCGTCGTGGCCAAGGAACCCCACTACGAAGTCCGGCCGGGCGCCCAGTCGGGCAACGCCCATTGCGGGCGCATCAAGGAGAACGCTCCCAGCAAGCTGGCAGGACACCCCAAGCACGCCACCGAGATGGCCGGAGTCGCGCTGTGGGGTGACAGCAACATCCTTCTGCGCTGCGGTGTGGACCCGATCAGGCCCACCACCGACCCCTGCTTCACGGCCGACGGCGTCGACTGGGTCATCGACACCGCCCGGTCCAGTGAGACCAAGAAGGTGATCATCACCTACGGCCGCATCCCGGCCACCGAGGTCACCGTCACCCACTCCCTGAAGGCGCCCGACGAGGTGCTCGTCGAGCTCTCGGCCCTCATCGCGCCGATCGAGCAGACCACGCCGTGCATCCAGTCGGGCTGAGCCCCGCCGCCCCGGGACAGCCCCGGCCGACTCACCCCTCCCGGGCTGTCGAAGGGGCCGCCGGGCCGACCACCTCACGCAAACCCGCCGGAGGTCCGGCCCGGGCCCTGACCGCGTGCTCGTAGTACCCGAAGCTCGACCGGGCGACCACATCGGCGATCTCCCCGTGCACCGTGCAGCGGACGAGCACCGCGTTCTGGGCCAGGGCCACCCTCCGGGCCGCCGCGCAGGCGATCGCCGCACCCTCCAACGCCCGGTCCGCAGCCGCCAGCGCCGCCAGATCAGCCGCACCGCCCGCCCGGTGACGTGCGGTCACGGCCTGCCCCAGCGCAAGCACAAGGGCGAACACCGCACACAGGGTCACCGTGGTGACAGCCACCCACACCGTCGCCACCCCCTGGTCAGCGCCCCGGCCCACCTCCCGGCGGCGGCGCAGCCAACGCCCGCAGGCCTCAGGGCCCATCGCCTTCACGGCACAGCACCTCCCACCGTTCCCACCGTGTCCTCGGCCAGGGCAGCCGCCTCAGCACTCAGCGTCAGGGCCAGCACACCCGGGCCCGGAGTCGGCGCCTCCACCCGGACGCGCCACAGGTCCCCCGTTCTCCCCACCTCGACCCGGGCTCCCCGGGGCGCCGTGTCCCGCGCTGCCGCCAGCACCGCGGCCTCCGGTTCCGAACGTGCCGCCGCCCGCGCCCCCGCCCGTGCCGCGTCCACGCACCGGATCTGGTCCGAGGCCGCCATCAGAGCCCAGAGCAGCGCCATGGCGAAGGCCATCAGCACCGGGATCACCACGGCCGCCTCGGCCGTCACCGCCCCACGGTCCTCAGAACTTCGCATCGAGCGCGCTCTCGACCAGGGACTGCAGCGCCGACAGCACCGGCCCGCTGTTCACCACCTTGTAGAGCACCGCCGCGAAGGCACACGCCGCGATGGTCCCCACCGCATATTCGGACGTTGTCATTCCGCGATCGGACGACCGGCCCCGGCTTTCCGACCACCGCACGAACCGGTTCGCCGACCGGCCCCGCACCCCCGTCGAACTCCGTGTGCGGCGGAGCGCGCAGTCGGCTCGATCCGTCCGATCCGTCCGATCCGTTCGTTCCGTTCGTTCCGTGCAGTCCACTCGTGCCTCGAACTTCTTGCTCATTACGTCCCCCGATGGGCATCGATCAATATCGAGCGGGCGTCCGAATGAAACGCCCGTGAAAAAGAGCCGGGCCGGTCTAACCCCTGGCCAGCAGCCCGCCGGCCAGGCCGATGATCACCGGCGCCACCCCGACCGCCAGGAAGGCAGGGAGGAAGCAGAGCCCGACCGGCGCGGTGATCAGGACCCCGGCCCGCTGGGCACGCGCCACCGCCGCACCGGCCCGCTCTGCGCGCATCGCCTCGGCCAGCCGTGAGACCGGCTCCGCCGCCGGTGCCCCGGTCGCCCCGGCCCGGTGCAGGCAACGGGCCAGCGGTCCGGCGCCCGGTATCTCCCCGAGCCGCCCCCACGCCTCGGCAGGCTCCCCGCCGAGGCGGATCTCGGCAGCGGCACGGGCAAGCCGGTCGCCGACCGGACCGCCGATGGACTCGCCCACCGCCTCCGCCGCCTCGCGGGGACCGGCCCCGACAGCGACGCAGGCGGCCAGCAGATCCGCGGCCAGGGGAAGCTGCGCGGCGATGGCCGCCCGCTCCTCACGGGTCTCACCCGGGCGGGGCCGGGGCCGGTCCCGCTGCCGGCGCCATGTCCCGTATGCCGCGGCGGAACCGACGGCGCATCCCCACAGGCCGCCGATCAGAATCCACCCGGCCAGCCACGCCCCGGCCGGAGCGGCCCACCGCACGGCACCAGCGGCGGCGGCACCGGCTGCGGAGCCGCCGCCCGCCCCGGCCCGTACGAGGACAGTCCGGGACCACCAGCCGCCCCGTACGGCCGGTGCGGTCTCCAGCAGCCGCGCGCCCCGGCCCCGCACCGACCGTCTCCGGCGTCCCGCCGCCACCGCGAACGCCGACTGCACCGCGACGCCCAGAAACGCCGCCACCATCCCCAGGCTGTGGAGAACTTCTCCGGCCCCGCTCATGGCGCCTCCCCTCCGCGTACGATCCGGCAGGCCCAGAACAGCCCGGCCGCCTCCAGCGATCCGCCCACCGCCAGGCAGAACAGCCCGCCCGGCGTGTGGAGCAGCACCCGCAGCGGGTCCGCCCCGAGCGCTCCGCCCAGCCCCATCCCGGCCACCGGCAACAGCGCCAGGACCACGACGGTCGACCAGGCTCCCGCCAACTGGGCCCGCAGCTCCTCCCGTCTGCGCCGCTCGGCCCGCAACGCCTTCTCCAAGCGGTCCAGCCCGGCCGCGAGACCGGCCCCGCCGTCCACGGCCACCCGCCAGCACGCGGCCATCCCGGACAGGCCGTCCAGCCCCGGCCCCTCCGACGCCTGCCGCAGCGCGGCGGGCACATCGCCCCCGAAGCGCGCGGCCGCCAGCACAGCGGCCTCCGCGTCCCCGAGCCACGCACCACCATCCGGCCCTCCCCTGACCCGCGGCTCCCCGTCCGCCGCGCACTCCCGCAGCCCGGCCAGCAGCGCCCGGCCCGGCTCCTGTCCGGCCCGCAGCTCCCCGACCACGGCCCCGCACAACGCCGCCACCGTCTCCGCCGCCCGTTCCCGCTGCCGCCGCCGGGCCCGCCCACGCATCCACCTCCGTACCAAGGGCACCGCCACCGCTCCGGCGAACAGCGGCAGCACCGACGCACCGAGCACGGCGAGCACCACCGCCACCGGAACGCACCACCACTCGCGCCGCTCCACGGCCAGCTCCCGGGCCCTGAGCAGGGGCGGCCGCCACCGCCCCGCCCGCCACGGCTCGTCCGGCCCGTCCACGAACAGGACCCGCGCCCGCCGCGCCCCGGGGTCCCGCGTCGCCACCAGCCACACCGCCGCGCCCGCGCAGAGGGCCGCCGCGTGCACCGCGTAGCCCGCGGCTCCCCCCGTCACAGCGCACCCCCGATCAGCGACTCCAGCCGCGCCCAGCCCCGCTCCGGGACGAACCCGTCCGCGCCCCAGCTCAGCGCGGGCACGGTGACCACCAGCCCGGCCGCGTCCCGCTCCAGGACATGCACGTCGGCGATCCGCCGCCGCCCGGCCCGGTCCCGTACGAGATGCACGACCACCGAGAGCGCGGCGGCCAGCTGGCTGTGCAGCGCGGCCCGGTCCAGTCCCGCGGCGGTCCCCAGCGCCTCCAGCCGGGCGGGGACGTGCTCGGCGGCGTTCGCATGGACGGTGCCGCAGCCCCCTTCGTGGCCCGTATTCAGGGCGGCCAGCAGTTGTGCCACTTCGGCGCCCCTGACCTCTCCCACCACCAGCCGGTCCGGCCGCATCCGCAGCGCCTGGCGCACCAGATCGTGCAGGGTCACCCGGCCCGCGCCCTCCTGGTTGGCGGGGCGGGACTCCAGCCGGACCACATGGGGGTGGTCGGGGCGCAGTTCGGCGGAGTCCTCGGCGAGCACGATCCGTTCGTCCGCTCCGACCGCGCCCAGCAGGCTGGCCAGGAGGGTCGTCTTGCCCGCCCCGGTGCCCCCGCTGATCAGGTAGGAGAGCCGCGCCTCCACCATGGCCCGCAGGATCCGGTCACCACCCGGCGGCACCGTCCCGGCCTCCACCAGCTCCGCCAGGGAGAAGGCCCTCGGGCGCACCACCCGCAGGGAGAGGCAGGTCGAGCCGACGGAGACGGGAGGGAGCACGGCATGCATCCGCGTCCCGTCCGGCAACCGGGCGTCCACCCACGGCCGGGCATCGTCCAGCCGCCTGCCCGCGACGGCGGCGAGCCGCTGGGCCAGCCGTCGCACCGCCGCCGCGTCCCGGAAGGTGATCCCCGTCAGCTGAAGGCCGCCGCCCCGGTCCACCCAGACCCGGTCGGGCGCGGAGACCAGCACATCGGTCACTTCGGGGTCGGCGAGCAGCGGCTCCAGCGCCCCCGTCCCGACGAGCTCCCCGCGCAGCTCGGCCGCCGCGCCGAGCACCTCGGCATCGCCCAGCAGCCGCCCCTGCGCCCGCAGCGCGGCCGCCACCCCGGCAGGTGTGGGCGCGTCACCGCTGCGCGCCAGCCGTTGGCGTACGGCATCGAGCAGCGCATCGGTCATGGTGCGCCTCCCGCGGCCGGTGCGGCGGCGGAACCCGCGTCGCCCGCCGCTGCCGCCGTCTGCTCCCAGAACTCCGCACAGAAGCGGGCCAGCGGGCTGCGGGCGCTGCCGCCGGGCGGCATTCCCCCGTCCTGGGCGGCCAGGAGGCCTGGCTCCAGGGGCAGTTCGCCGAGGAGGGGCAGCCCGATGGCCTGGGCGACCCAGCGCTCGTCGAGGCCTGCCGCATACGGCCCCCGCGCCACCACCCGCAGGTCGTCCAGCACCATGCGGGCCATGGACGCGACGCGCTTGGCCGCCGCGACCGCCCGCAGCTCACCCGGCACCACGAGGAGGCCGAGGTCGAGCTGGGCCAGGGCCTCCGCGACTCCTTCGTCCACCCGGCGCGGCAGATCCACGACCACCACCCCGCCGAGCCTGCGGGCGGCGGCCAGCACCGCCTGCACGGCCTGCGGCGCGACGGCCACCTCGCCGTCCCGGCCCCAGCTCAGCACCCGCAGCCCGTGCAGCGCGGGCAGGGAGTCCTCCAGGGCTCCCCCGCCGAGACGGCCCTTGGAGTGCGCGAAATCAGGCCACCGCATACCTTCGGCCCGCTCGCCGCCGAGCAGGACGTCGATGCCCCCGCCCAGCGGGTCCGCGTCGATCAGCATCGTGCGCCTGCCGGCCCGGGCCGCACTGACGGCGAGGGCGCAGGCCAGCGTCGATGCGCCGGAGCCGCCCCGCCCACCGATCACCCCGACGGTGAGCGCCGGCCTGCCGACGCCCTCGGCCGCATTGGCGATCTGGTCGACGAGCCAGCCCTCGGAGTCGGGCAGCCGCAGCACGTATTCGGCCCCGATCTCAACCGCGCGCCGCCAGACGTCCGGGTCGTCCTGGTCCCGCCCGACGAGCATCACCCCCCGTCTGCGGGCGGCCCCACGGCACCGCGCGGCCGCGTCATCGCCCACCAGGACCATCGGCGCCTGCTCCCAGCCGCCCCGCCGCCCGGGCGGTCCGTGATGGACCTCCGGCTCCGCCCCTGCCGCCGCGCACAGCCGCAGCAGGTCGTCGAGCAGCTCCACGTCCTCCGTCACGATCAGCGGTCCGCCGCGCCGCCCTTCGGCGACCGTCAGCCCTTCTCGCGTGAGGGATCCAGCCACGATCTCCGCCCCCTTCTCACTGCCCCTTCGGTGCGGTTCGCGGTGATCTCGGAGCGTTTCCGAGATGCGCGATTCCGGTACCCGCGGACTTCGCGGGAGGAATCAACGTGCAGCACCGCGGAAAAACATGTGGATCTTGCTCGAAAACTGTGGACAACTTCGGCGTTGTGAATATCTCCGTCACCCGAACCAGCGACTTCCGGAGCGCAGCCCCGCTGCTACACACTGTGACGAGACAGGGGCGGCCGCCGACGCCTCGCACGAGCAGGCACGCCGGGGGCCGGAAGGGAGGGAAACGCTGGGCCCGGGGAGCAAAACGCATCCGGACATGCGACGACCCCCGCCGGGGGGGAGAGCGGGGGTCGTCCCCACGGCCGACTCGGGGGGGGAGGAGTCGGACCGGGGTTAGCACGGTCGCGAACGATCCGTGACTTCCATGGTGTACCCGAGGGCCTTCTCAAGCAAACCCACGCGCCGGATTTTACGCCGAATGGCGGGCGCCTATGCTCAGCGTTGTGGAAAACTGCTTCTCGCCGCGCACAGCAGCCTTCTTTGACCTGGACAAGACGGTCATTGCGAAGTCTTCAACGCTGACCTTCAGCAAGTCCTTCTACCAAGGCGGCCTGATCAACCGCCGCGCCGTGCTGCGCACCGCGTACACACAGTTCGTGTTCCTGGCCGGGGGCGCCGATCACGAGCAGATGGAGAAGATGCGTGCCTACCTCTCCTCCCTCTGCAAGGGATGGAACGTCCAGCAGGTCAAGGAGATCATCGCCGAGACCCTGCACGACCTGATCGACCCGATCATCTACGACGAGGCGGCCACCCTCATCGAGGAACACCACACCGCGGGCCGGGACGTGGTCATCGTCTCGACCTCCGGCGCGGAGGTCGTCGAACCGATCGGCGAGCTCCTGGGCGCCGACCGTGTCGTCGCCACGCGCATGGTCGTCGGCGACGACGGCTGCTTCACGGGCGAGATCGAGTACTACGCCTACGGTCCGACCAAGGCCGAGGCGGTGAGGGCGCTCGCGGTCTCGGAGGGGTACGACCTTTCGCGCTGCTACGCCTACAGCGACTCGGCGACCGACGTACCGATGCTGGAAGCGGTCGGCCACCCGCACGCGGTCAACCCCGACCGCGCGCTGCGCCGCGAAGCGACCCTTCGCGAGTGGCCGATTCTCGTCTTCAACCGCCCGGTCCGGCTCAAGCAGCGGCTGCCCGCCTTCTCGATGCCGCCACGCCCGGCACTCGTGGCCGCCGCAGCGGTCGGCGCGGCAGCCGTCACCGCGGGACTCGTCTGGTACGCCAGCCGTCGGCGTACCGCCGGGGCGACCCTGGCCGGGTAGCACCGACGAGGTGGCCGGGCCGGGCCGGGCAGGGCCGGCGCTTCGAGAGGCCGCCCGATTCGAGGGGCTGCCCAACTTCGAGGGGCCGCCCGATTCGCCCTTGATTGAACCTAAAAGTAAAGAAGTGGGTCCAGGGCTTTCCCTTCCTCCGGCCCTGGAGTACAAAGGAGTCAACGGCCCGCGAGACCAAGGACATCCGTGAGGATGACCTGTAACGCAGTGACGGCCCCACGGACCGCGCACGAAAGCCGAGCACCCACGCGACGTCGACCCGTCGATTACGGGCCAGCCGCACCAGGTGACGGGCAAAGTACCCGACCTGATGGGCAAATTTACGAGGACGCTTGGTAACTGGGCGGACGTGCCAGCGGCGGTACCGCATCTCGGTACCGCCGCAACCTTTTCCCCGGGCTACTGCCGCCCGGAGCCCCGTCTACGCCGCGCCGCGCTGCAGGGCTTCGCAGACCGCCGTCGACTCACGGACCCCCAGCTCGACCGAGCGCCCGCAGTGGGTGATCCAGGCGGCCATGCCTTCCGGAGTGCCCGCCGTGTAGCCCTCAAAAGCCGCGACGTACGCCGCACGGCCCTGTTCGGCATGGCCCACCTCGGCCGGGCAGATGGACTTCGGGTCCAGCCCGCTGCCGATCAGCACGATGCGCTCGGCGGTCCGCGCCACCAGACCGTTGTGCGAGCCGAAGGGGCGCAGCGCCAGGAGTTCGCCGTGCACCACCGCGGCCGTCACCAGGGCGGGGGCCGCACTGCCCGCGATGATCAGGCGCGAAAGCCCTTCGAGCCGTCCGGCCACCTCGTCGGCGCCGGGGAGCGGCGTCTCGATCAGGGGTTCGTCGACGGGTTCACCGGCCAGCCTCGGACGGCCGACCGCATCGTCGGGCGCGGCCCCGCCGGCCGCCACCAGATGCAGCCGCGCCAGCACCCTCAGAGGCGACTGCCGCCAGATGGAGAGCAGTTGCCCGGCCTCCGCGGTGAGCCTCAGCGCGGCGCCCACCGTCCGCGCCTCGTCCTCACCACTGAAGTCGGTGCGCCGGCGCACCTCCTCCAGATTCCAGTCGGCACCGGCCAGCGCCGCCGAACCACGGGAGCCCCGCAGCGCCGCTTCGGCCGTGACCTCGTTGCTGCGGCGCCGCATGACGCGGTGACCGTAGACCCGGTCGACGGCCTTGCGTACGGAGTCCACGGCATCGGGCACTCCGGGCAGGGCACCGAGCGCGGCGAGCGGGTCTGAGGCAGTCGTACTCATAAGTAGCGAGGCTACGCGCCCCCTACACCCGGACCACCCTCAAGTGGCCATCTTCACGAACATCAACAGCACAGCGCGATCGACCCACTACCCTAGGTGAACATGAAGATCGCTTTCGTCGGGAAGGGCGGCAGCGGAAAGACCACGCTGTCCTCGCTCTTCATCCGCCACCTCGCCGCCAATGAAGCCCATGTCGTCGCCGTCGATGCCGACATCAACCAGCACCTGGGGGCCGCCCTCGGCCTCGACGAGGCGGAGGCGGCCGCACTGCCCGCCATGGGTGCGCACCTCCCCCTCATCAAGGACTATCTGCGCGGGACCAACCCCCGTATCGCCTCCGCCGAGACGATGATCAAGACGACTCCGCCCGGCGAGGGTTCGCGGCTGCTGCGGGTCCGCGAGGACAACCCGGTCTTCGACGCCTGCGCGCGTACGGTCCGGCTCGACGACGGGGACATCCGGCTGATGGCCACCGGACCGTTCACGGAGTCCGACCTCGGGGTGGCCTGCTACCACTCCAAGGTCGGGGCCGTGGAGCTGTGCCTCAACCACCTGGTGGACGGCCGGGACGAGTACGTGGTGGTCGACATGACGGCCGGGTCGGACTCGTTCGCCTCCGGGATGTTCACGCGCTTCGACATGACGTTCCTGGTCGCGGAGCCGACCCGTAAGGGGGTGTCGGTGTACCGCCAGTACAAGGAGTACGCACGGGACTTCGGCATCGCGCTGAAGGTCGTCGGCAACAAGGTGCAGGGCCCGGACGACCTGGACTTCCTGCGTGCGGAGGTCGGCGAGGACCTGCTGGTCGGGGTGGGCCACTCCGACTGGGTGCGGTCGATGGAGAAGGGGCGGCCGTCCCGGTTCGAGCTGCTGGAGGCCGACAACCGGATGGCCCTCCAGGCCCTCCAGGACGCCGCCGAGGACTCGTACGAGCTGCGCGACTGGGAGCGTTACACCCGGCAGATGGTGCACTTCCACCTGAAGAACGCGGAGAGCTGGGGCAACGAGAAGACGGGCGCCGACCTGGCCGCCCAGGTCGACCCCGCCTTCGTGCTCGGTGAGCGGCATGCCGGGGCGGGCATCCCCGCGCCCGCCTGAGCCACCACGCCTGCGTCCCGTCGGCGCCCCCCGCCGCGCCCCCATCCCCATAGCCCCATGCCCCATGCCCCGCCCCTCCCCGTCACCCGGCGATGTTCGACCCGGGTGACGGGGAGGGGCCGTCCCGCCGGAGTGACAGGAGGGGGCCGTCCAGCAGGGTTACGGGGAGGGGTGGCCGGCCCCGTCGGTCATCCGGCCTCCGGTCCGGCCGCCTTGTCCTTCTCGGGCCGGACGGCCGCGGCGGCCTGGGCGCCGAGGTAGTTCTGCCAGCCCTCCTTGGGCGCCTCGCCGACGCCGAGCGTGGTGAGCTTGGCCAGCGTCTTCGGGTCCTGGACGTCCAGCCAGTCCGCGAGCTGCTTGAAGGACACGCAGCGCACGCCTTCCTTGGTGCACACCTTCGCGATGGTCTCCTCGATGGCACGCATGTAGGTGCCGCCGTTCCAGGACTCGAAGTGGTTGCCGATGATCAGCGGCGCCCGGTTGCCGTTGTACGAGCGGTCGAAGGCCTGGAGCAGGCCGTCACGCATCTGGTTGCCCCAGTACGTGTGCTGGGAGGGGTCGCCCTGCGTCTTCGTACCGGACTGGTTGACCATGAAGTTGTAGTCCATGGAGAGGGTCTCGAAGGCGCGGCCGGGCATCGGGACGAGCTGGAGCGGGATGTCCCAGACGCCGTCCTTCTTCTTGGGCCAGACCTGGTTGCCGACACCGCTGGAGTCGTAGCGGAAGCCCATGTTCCGGGCTGCGGCGACCATGTTCTTCTGCCCTTCGAGGCAGGGGGTACGGGCGCCGATCAGCTCCTGGTCGTAGTCGAAGGGGAGCGGGGCCTCGTCCTTCAGCTCCGGAACATTGGTCTTCCAGTTCTTGACGAAAGCTTTCGCCTGATTGATCTCGCTCTTCCACTCCTCCACGGACCAGGTGCCGACACCGCGGTCCGGGCCGCAGAAGTGGCCGTTGAAGTGGGTGCCGATCTCGTTGCCGTCCTTCCAGGCGGCGCGCACTTCGGCGAGGGTGTTGCGGATGCCCTCGGTGTCGTTGAAGCCGATGTCGGAACGGCCGGCGGCGTGCTGCGGCGGCGCATAGAGGGATCGTTTCTCCTCGGGCAGCAGATACACACCGCTGAGGAAGTACGTCATGGTGGCGTTGTACTTCTTGGCGACGCCGCGGAAGTGCGAGAAGAGCTTCTGGCTGTCCTCTCCGGCCCCGTCCCAGGAGAACACCACGAACTGCGGGGGCTTCTGACCCGGCGCCAGGCGCTGAGCGGCCTGCACCTTGGGCTGAACTCCGGTGAAGGCGGTCGAGCCGTCCCCGATGAGCTTGACGGCACTCTTCGGGGCAGCCTCCGGAGCGTTCTCCTTGGCACCGTGGGCACCCTTCTCCGCACCCGCGCCCGTACCGGCCTCCCCGGACGCGGACCCTCCGGATCCCGCACCGGAGCAGCCCGCGAGCACGGTGACCAGCGCCGTCGCCATGACGCCCATCGCGATCCTCTTCGTGGCGGCCATCATCCGCCCACCCTCTTCCTTGCAGGTCATTTGCGTTGAAGTGCCGACACGGCGCGGCCAAGGTCGCACGCAGCCGTGCGGGAGGAGAGCGACAGGCCGAATGAAAAGCTGCCTATTCACTTGAATGAGTGACGCAGTGACCTAAATGCCCTGAATGCGAAGCGCTGAACTTTACTCTCCATTACCATTCGTTTACTGAGAGTTGAGAGATCCCGCCGCTGCACGCCGTGACTCACGGCCGCGCCCCTGACGTCCTCGCGACCGCGCTGCCTCCGGAGGAGACGGGAACATGTCCGCCTGCGTACCCACTCGTCATGACCGCACATCCCGCAGTCCGCGCCTCAGCGGCTCCTCGGGAGCGAAGAGCCCGCACGGCCCACCGCCGCCCGGCGGCCGACGGCTGCGCATCGCGGGCGCGGATGTGTCCGCCTCCATCACCGTCTTCCTGATCGCCGTCCCGATGTCGCTCGGCCTCGCCCTCGCCGTGGGCGCCCCGCTGGAGGCCGGGCTGGTGGCCGCCGCCGTCGGCGGCATCGTCGCCGGGCTGTTCGGCGGGACACCGCTCCAGGTCAGCGGCCCTTCCGCCGGGCTGACCGTGGTCACGGCCGAGCTGATCCAGATCTATGGATGGCGCACCACCTGCGCCATCACCATCGGCGCCGGGCTGCTCCAGATCCTCCTCGGCACCCTGAGAGCTGCGCGCAACGCGCTCGCCGTCAGCCCGGCGATCGTGCACGGGACACTCGCCGGCATCGGTGTGGCCATCGCGCTCGCCCAACTGCACATCATGCTGGGCGGATCACCCCAGAGCTCCGTCGTCGCCAACGCCCTCGCCCTGCCGGAGCAGCTGGCCGGGGTCGGTCCGGCGGCCCCGCTCATCGGGGTGCTGACCATCGCCGTCCTGCTGCTGTGGCCCCGGCTGCCGGGGCGGGCGGGCCGGACGGTACGGAGAATCCCGGCCGCGCTCGCCTCGGTGGTGGTCGCGACGGCGGTGGCGGCGGTGGCGACGCCCGGTCTCGCCCGGGTCGACCTGCCGTCCTGGCGGTCGCACGCCCTGCCGGAGCTGCCCCAGGGGCCCGTGCTCGCCCTGGCCACCGCGGTGTTCACCGTCATGCTGGTGGCCAGCCTGGAATCGCTGCTCGCCGCGGTGGCCGTGGACAGGCTGGCCGCCGACCGCTCGGGAGAGCCAACGCCCGCACCGACGGCCTCATCGACACCTGCTCCCTCCCCCATCGCCGTCCCGCCCCGGGTTCCGCCCCAGGGGTCCGATCTGGACCGCGAGTTGCGCGGTCAGGGTGTCGCCAACACGCTGACCGGGCTGCTCGGCGGACTCCCGGTGGCCGGGGGCGTGGTGCGGGGTTCGGCCAATGTTCGGGCCGGAGCGACGGGGCGCGCCTCCACCGTGCTGCACGGGGTCTGGGTGCTCCTCGCGGCGGGCCTGCTGGTCACCGTGTTCGAGTGGATTCCGCTGGCCGCGCTCGCCGCCCTGGTGATGGTGGTCGGGATCCAGATGGTGAGCTTCGCGCACATCCGTAACGTCCGCAGACACCGGGAGTTCCCCGTCTACGCGGCCACGGTCGCCGGGGTCGTCGCCTTCGGCGCGCTGGCGGGCGTCGCGGTCGGGGTGGCCGTGGCGGTGGTCGTCTCGCTCCACCGCCTGGGCCGCACGAGGATCACCGTGACCGAGCGGGACGGGCGCCATGTGGTGACCGTCCACGGCCAGTTGACCTTCCTGGCCGTCCCCCGGCTCACCCGGACCCTCGGGCAGCTCCCCCCGGGGATCGACGCGACCGTCGAGCTGGACGGGTTCTTCATGGACCACGCCGCGTACGAGGCGATCCGGGCCTGGCGCGGCGCGCAACTCGCCCAGGGCGGCCGGATCGCCTTCACCGGCCGGTCGGGCAGCCGCATCGCCGAACCGGCAGCCGCAGCCGTCTCCTCCTGCTGCCGCCCCTGGACCCCGTGGCGCAACCACCATTGCCACGACCGCCCCACCCATCCCACAGGAACCACCGACAACACAGGCACCACAGGCACCACTAGAACCACTGCTACCACCGACCTCACCAGCCCCACCGCCCCCGAAGCCACCGCCAACCCCGCCGACCCCGCCGGCAGCCTCCCCTCCACCACCCGCCCCACCGGGGACGGCAGGAAGAGCGGCGCCCACCGGCTGCTCAGCGGCCTGAGTTCGTTCCAGCGGAACACCGCCCCGCTCGTGCGCGACGAGCTGGCGCGGCTCGCCTCCGAGGGCCAGAGCCCCTCGCAGCTCTTCATCACCTGTGCCGACTCCCGCCTGGTCACCAGCATGATCACGTCCAGCGGTCCGGGCGATCTCTTCACCGTGCGCAACGTCGGCAACCTCGTGCCCGCGCCGGGCTCCGTGTCGGCGGAGAGCGGCGACGACTCGGTGGCCGCGGCGATCGAGTACGCGGTGGACGTGCTGCGCGTCGAGTCCATCACCGTCTGCGGGCACTCCGGCTGCGGCGCCATGCAGGCGCTGCTCAAGGGCGAGCCGGAGCCCGGTCCGGACAGACCGCGCACTCCCCTGTGGCGCTGGCTGCGCCACGGGCTGCCGAGCCTGGAGCGGATGGCCTCGCGCCGCCACTCCTGGGCGCGGATCTCCGGCCGGCTGCCCGCCGACGAGGTCGAGCAGCTCTGCCTCACCAATGTGGTCCAGCAGTTGGAGCATCTGCGGGCGAACGAGGGGGTGGCCCGCCGGCTCGCCGAGGGGACGCTCCAGTTGCAGGGCATGTACTTCCATGTCGGCGAGGCCCAGGCGTATCTGCTGACCGAAGGGGCCGGCTCCGGAACGGGACCCGCCGAGGTCTTCGACCGGGTCGGCACCGGAGAGCTGGAACGCGCCGGCGTCTGAACCGGGCAGCCCCCGGGTCCGTGAGACCTGATGACCCCGCTCCCAGGAACCCGAGCCGTACAGCAGGCAGACGCACAGAAGGCAGACGCACAACAGGACGCTGTACAGAACGCCGTACAGGACGCCGTACAGCACCCAGCAGGACCCGTACGGCAAGGAAACGAGCCACGGGACGACTTTGCGCCACGCGTCGTAAAGCCGCCCTGACCTGCGGAGCGGGATCATGCTTCCATACACGAAGACACAGGTCTAAACCAATTCCCGGCAGACACTTGTCACCCGGCCCCGCGCCTGATGAGCTATGCCCCGGGACACAACGGACACCCTGGGACTGGGAGAAGTCGTGAGCAACGAGAGCCTGGCCAACCTGCTTCGGGAAGAGCGGAAGTTCGCTCCGCCTGCCGAGCTGGCCGCCAACGCCAACGTCACCGCAGAGGCGTACGAGCAGGCCGAGGCGGATCGGCTGGGCTTCTGGGCCGAGCAGGCCCGCCGCCTGACGTGGGCCACCGAGCCGACCGAGACCCTCGACTGGAGCAACCCGCCCTTCGCGAAGTGGTTCGCGGACGGCAAGCTGAACGTCGCGTACAACTGCGTGGACCGCCACGTCGAGGCGGGCAACGGCGACCGGGTCGCCATCCACTTCGAGGGCGAGCCCGGCGACAGCCGCGCCATCACCTACGCGGAGCTGAAGGAAGAGGTCTCCCGCGCCGCCAACGCGCTGACCGAACTGGGCGTCACCAAGGGCGACCGGGTCGCCGTCTACCTGCCGATGATCCCCGAGGCCGCCGTCGCGATGCTGGCCTGCGCCCGCATCGGCGCCACGCACTCGGTGGTCTTCGGCGGCTTCTCCGCCGACGCCATCGCCACCCGCATCCAGGACGCGGACGCCAAGGTCGTCATCACGGCCGACGGCGGCTACCGCCGCGGCAAACCTTCCGCGCTCAAACCGGCGGTCGACGACGCCGTCTCCCGTATCAAGAGCGTCGAGCACGTCCTCGTGGTCCGCCGCACCGGTCAGGACACCGCCTGGACCGAGGGCCGCGACGTCTGGTGGCACGAGATCACCGCCCGGCAGTCCGCCGAGCACACCCCCGAGGCCTTCGAGGCGGAGCAGCCGCTCTTCATCCTCTACACCTCGGGCACGACGGGTAAGCCGAAGGGCATCCTGCACACCTCCGGCGGCTACCTCACCCAGGCCGCGTACACGCACCACGCGGTCTTCGACCTCAAGCCGGAGACCGACGTCTACTGGTGCACTGCCGACGTCGGCTGGGTGACCGGTCACTCGTACATCGTCTACGGGCCGCTGGCCAACGGCGCGACCCAGGTCATGTACGAGGGCACGCCCGACACCCCGCACCAGGGGCGCTTCTGGGAGATCGTGCAGAAGTACGGCGTCACGATCCTCTACACGGCGCCGACCGCGATCCGTACGTTCATGAAGTGGGGGGACGACATCCCCGCCAAGTTCGACCTGAGCAGCCTCCGGGTCCTCGGTTCGGTCGGTGAGCCGATCAACCCCGAGGCGTGGATCTGGTACCGGAAGCACATCGGCGCCGACAAGTGCCCCATCGTGGACACCTGGTGGCAGACCGAGACCGGCGCGATGATGATCTCGCCGCTGCCGGGCGTCACCGCGACCAAGCCGGGAAGCGCCCAGCGCGCCCTGCCCGGGATCGCGGCCACCGTCGTGGACGACGAGGCCAACGAGGTGCCGGACGGCGGGGGCGGCTACCTGGTCCTCACCGAGCCGTGGCCCTCCATGCTCCGCACCATCTGGGGCGACGACCAGCGGTTCCTCGACACCTACTGGTCGCGCTTCGAGGGCAAGTACTTCGCGGGCGACGGTGCCAAGAAGGATGAGGACGGCGATGTCTGGCTGCTCGGCCGGGTCGACGACGTCATGCTCGTGTCGGGCCACAACATCTCGACCACCGAGGTCGAGTCGGCGCTCGTCTCCCACCCGTCGGTCGCCGAGGCGGCCGTGGTCGGGGCGAACGACGAGACGACGGGCCAGGCCATCGTCGCGTTCGTGATCCTGCGCGGCAGTGCGACCGCCTCCGACGAGCTCGTAGCGGAGCTGCGCAACCACGTCGGGGCGACGCTCGGCCCGATCGCGAAGCCCAAGCGGGTCCTGCCGGTGGCCGAGCTGCCCAAGACCCGGTCCGGCAAGATCATGCGCCGCCTGCTGCGCGATGTCGCCGAGAACCGCGAGCTGGGCGACGTCACCACCCTCACCGACTCCTCGGTGATGGACCTGATCACCACCCAGCTCCCGTCCGCCCCCTCCGAGGACTAAAAACCGGAAAGATCTTCTTGTACGGCTCCGATGGGCATCCGGCACCGCGCCGGGTGCCCATCCGTGCTCCCGTACAGTGAAGGGCGTGCTGCCAGTGACGTCGTAGCGGCACGACACCGCCGTAGTGGCGAAAAATCTTCACAGGGGCGCCGGGAAGTCTGGTCGGCACGGTCATCAGCCATGGCATCATGCCGATCCCCACCCGGAGGTTCCCCCTCGTGGCCCCGCCCACCCCTGTGCCCCCCAACCCTGTGCCGCCCGCCCCCGCCCCGCCCCGCCGCACCCTGCTCGGCCGTCTTCCGCTTCCCGAGCGGAACTACCTGGCGGACGCGCTCCGCACCGAGACCGTCGGCGGCCTGATCCTGCTGGCCGCCGCCGTCACCGCGCTGATCTGGGCGAACACCTTCGACGGCTCGTACGCGGCCGTCAGCGGATTCCACTTCGGCCCCGCCTCCCTCGGCCTGGACCTCTCCGTGGCGCACTGGGCGGCGGACGGGCTCCTCGCGGTCTTCTTCTTCGTCGTGGGCGCCGAGCTCAAGCGCGAGCTGGTCGCGGGCCAGCTCCGCGACCCCAGGGCGGCCGCCCTCCCGATCGTGGCGGCCCTGTGCGGTATGGCGGTGCCCGCGCTCGTCTACACGCTCACCAATGTGGTGGGCGGCGGTTCCCTGAGCGGCTGGGCCGTACCCACCGCCACCGACATCGCCTTCGCACTCGCCGTCCTCGCGGTGATCGGTACCTCGCTGCCCGCCGCACTGCGGGCCTTCCTGCTCACCCTCGCCGTCGTCGACGACCTCTTCGCCATTCTGATCATCGCGGTGTTCTTCACCGAGGACCTCGACTTCCTGGCCCTCGGCGGTGCCGCCCTCGGCCTGGCCGTCTTCTATCTGCTCCTCCGCTTCGAGGTCCGGGGCTGGTACGTCTACGTACCGCTCGCGCTGGTCATCTGGGGCCTGATGTACAACAGCGGCGTCCACGCCACCATCGCCGGGGTCGCCATGGGGCTGATGCTGCGCTGCACCCGGCGCGAGGGCGAGGCGCACTCCCCCGGCGAGCACATCGAGCACCTGGTGCGCCCGCTGTCGGCCGGGGTCGCCGTACCGCTCTTCGCCCTCTTCGCCGCCGGGGTCTCCCTCAAGGGCGAAGCGCTGGCCGGTGTCTTCACCCGGCCCGAGACCCTCGGTGTGGTCCTCGGACTCGTCGTCGGCAAGGCGGTCGGGATCTTCGGCGGTACCTACCTCACCGCCCGCTTCACCAAGGCGGAGCTGAACAAGGACCTGGCCTGGGCGGACGTCCTCGCGGTCGCCTCACTCGCAGGTATCGGGTTCACCGTCTCGCTGCTCATCGGCGAGCTGTCCTTCGCGGGCGACGCGGCCATGGTCAACGAGATCAAGGCCGCCGTGCTGCTCGGCTCCCTGATCGCGGCCGTACTCGCCTGTGTCCTGCTCAGGCTGCGGGTGCGCCGATACCGCGAGCTGTACGAGGCGGAGGAGCGGGACGAGGACGCGTCGGGGGTGCCCGACATCTATGAACAGGACGATCCGGGGTACCACCTGCGGATGGCCGCGATCCATGAGGAGAAGGCGGCCGAGCACCGCCGTCGCGCCCAACAGGCGGGGGCAACGGGCAATGAGCCGGACAGTCCGGCATGATCTGACATCGGATGTGTCGAAGACGGAGAGGGAGTCAGGGATGAGCGACCCCGGCAACTACGTGGGCAGCGCGGACCGCAGCATCGGGCAGCTGGTCGCCGCGGCGACGGCCGAGATGTCCGCGCTGGTGCACGACGAGATCGCCCTGGCAAAGGCGGAGGTGCGGCAGGACGTCAAGCGCGGGGCGATCGGGAGCGCGGCGTTCATCGCGGCGGGCGTGCTGCTTCTCTTCACGATGCCGATGCTGAGTTTCGCGGCGGCGTACGGCATCCACAACCTGGGCCTGGGCCTGGCCTGGTCGTTCCTGATCGTGGCGGGCGCCTTCATCCTGCTGGCCGCCCTGATCGGCTTCATCGGGCTGCGGAAGTTCAAGAAGATCAAGCCGCCGGAGAAGTCCATCGCCTCCGCCAAGCAGTCCGCCGCCGTCCTCCAGAACGCGAAGCCGCACCCGCGCCCGGCGATCGAGGCCGAGGCGATCCTCCGGCGCTCGGGCTCCAGCCTCGCGGCGGGGACGGGCGTCGAGAGCCTGCCGGGCAAGGACAGGGCCGCCTCTGTGGCACGCTCGTCCACATGACGGTTCCCGATTCCAGCGCATCCGGCCCGGCGGGCCCGTGGACGAGCCCGGCCGGTGCCGGGGGCCCCGTACGGATCGACGGCCCCTGGACCCACCGGGACGTGGCCGCCAACGGGGCCCGGTTCCACATCGCCGAGATGGGTGAGGGGCCGCTGGTCCTCCTCCTGCACGGCTTCCCGCAGTTCTGGTGGACCTGGCGCCACCAGCTGCCCGCGCTCGCCGATGCGGGCTTCCGGGCCGTCGCGATGGACCTGCGCGGGGTGGGCGGCAGCGACCGCACCCCGCGCGGTTACGACCCCGCCAACCTGGCGCTCGACGTCACCGGGGTGATCCGCTCCCTCGGTGAGCCGGACGCGGCCCTGGTCGGCCACGATCTGGGCGGCTACCTCGCCTGGACCGCCGCCGTGATGCGGCCCAAGCTGGTGCGCCGACTCGTCGTCTCCTCCATGCCGCACCCGCGCCGCTGGCGCTCCTCGATGCTCTCCGACTTCGCGCAGTCCCGGGCGGGCTCGTACATCTGGGGCTTCCAGCGCCCCTGGCTGCCGGAGCGTCAGCTCGTCGCGGACGACGCCGCCCTGGTGGGCCGGCTGGTCCAGGACTGGGCGGGGCCCCGGACGCCGGACTTCCCCGACGAGGAGACCCTGGACGTCTACCGGCGGGCCATGCGCATCCCGTCCACCGCCCACTGCTCGATCGAGCCGTACCGCTGGATGGTCCGGTCGATGGCGCGTCCCGACGGGGTCCAGTTCAACCGGCGGATGAAGCGGCCCGTCCGGGTACCCACCCTGCATCTGCACGGATCGCTCGATCCGGCGGTCCGGACCCGGAGTTCGGCGGGGTCCGGCGAGTACGTCGAGGCGCCCTACCGATGGCGACTTTTCGACGGTGTCGGTCACTTCCCCCACGAGGAGGATCCGATCGGCTTCTCCACCGAACTCATCAACTGGCTCAAGGACCCCGAGCCCGACCGGTAGCCGCGCGCCCGCCGGGGGAACAGCCGTCCGGCGAACAGCCACTTGCCTGCCGCATAAGCCAATTGGCTGACTCGCGCACGATTACCGACCTTGGGTCAGGGGCAGACGTCGGGGTATGGGCTGGACGCACGACTTCACTGACGAAGCACGCAACCGCCGCTCCACCGCGTCAGCGGGTGCGAGCACTCATGAGGGGGGCGGCCCCCTGGGCCGGGTGCACGATGTGCAGGACCTTCATCCTCAGCGGCCCGGGACCCACCGTCCCGGTACGCACCGGCTCGGGATCTCGCGCATCCTCCGCCGTCGGGCCCGCTGGGTCTCGGCGCGGCTGCGCCACCCCCGTAGCTGATCTCTTCTGATCTCTCCCGACAACCTCGCCCCCGTCGACCGGCTCGCGCCGGCCGGCGGGGGTCTTCAGGGCCCCGCCCGCCTCAGAGGGCGCAGCCCTGGCTGTCGACCTGCTGGTTGGCCGTGCGGCCGATCTCGATGTCCTCGCGGATCTCGTCGGCCGTCAGCGCGTAACCGGTGTCCGCGTCGTCGAGCGACTTGGCGAAGACCACTCCGTACACCTTCCCGTCCGGAGTGAGCAGCGGGCCGCCCGAGTTGCCCTGGCGCACGGTCGCGTAGAGGGAGTAGACGTCACGGCGGACGGTGCCCCGCTGGTAGATGTCGGGCCCGTTGGCGTCGATACGGGCGCGGACCCGGGCCGAGCGCACGTCGTACGCGCCGTTCTCGGGGAAGCCCGCGACGATCGCGCTGTCGCCGCTCTCCGCGTCGTCGTCCGTGCCGGTGAACTCCAGGGGCGTGGCCCTGAGGTCGGGGACGTCCAGGACCGCGATGTCGCGCTGCCAGTCGTAGAGGACCACCTTCGCGTCGTACAGCCGGCCCTCGCCGCCGATCTGGACGGTCGGCTCCTCGACGCCGCCGACGACATGGGCGTTGGTCATCACACGGCGCTCGGCGAAGACGAAGCCGGTGCCTTCGAGGACCTTGCCGCAGCTCGGAGCCGTACCCACGACCTTGACGATCGACTTCTTGGCGCGCGCGGCGACCGGGCTGCCCACCAGCGCCGGATCCGGGGCCTTGACCTCGGTGATCGGCTCGTTGGCGAAGGGGCTGAAGACCTGCGGGAAGCCGTTCTGGGCCAGGACGGAGGTGAAGTCCTTGAACCAGTTGGGCGCCTGTTGGGGCATTACGCGGGTGACGCCGAGCAGCACCGAGGAGTTGCGGGCCTCCTTGCTGACGGTCGGCAGCGCGGTGTTGGCCAGCAGCAGGCCGATCAGCCAGGCCACCAGCAGCATGGCCACGACATTGACCAGGGCACCGCCGGTGGCGTCCAGGGCGCGCACGGGCGACCACGTGATGTACCGGCGCAGCCGGTTGCCGAGGTGAGTGGTGAAGGCCTGGCCCACGGAGGCGCAGACGATCACGATGACGACCGCGGCGATGGCGGTCGTGGTGGAGACCTCGGAGCCGTCGGTCACCCGGTCCCAGATGATCGGGAGCAGATAGACCGCGACGAGGCCGCCGCCCAGGAAGCCGATCACCGACAGGATGCCGACGACGAAACCCTGGCGATAGCCGATGACCGCGAACCACACGGCGCCGAGCAGCAGCAGGATGTCCAGCACGTTCACCGTCTATAGCCTCGCAGTTTCGTCACCTGGCCCGTCGGTGGTGACGGGGTCCGGGCCGGGCCCGGAACAGCGCAGCAGACAGCCAGCGTGTCATGCGCGCCAGTCGAGCGGCACCTGTCTGGCCCGGTCCCACGGGCGTTCCCAGCCCGCGTAGTGCAGGATCCGGTCGATCACTCCGGCCGTGAAACCCCAGACCAGAGCCGATTCGACCAGGAAGGCCGGGCCGCTGTGGCCACTGGGGTGCACGGCCGTGGCCCGGTTGGCCGGGTCGGTGAGATCCGCCACGGGAACGGTGAAGACCCGGGCCGTCTCGGCCGGATCGACCACCCCGACCGGGCTGGGCGCCCGCCACCAGCCGAGGACGGGCGTCACGACGAAGCTGCTGACCGGGATGTAGAGCCGGGGCAGTACGCCGAAGAGCTGGACGCCCCGGGGGTCGAGACCGGTCTCCTCCTCGGCCTCCCGCAGCGCGGCCCGCAGCGGCCCCGTGGTGGCCTGGTCGCCGTCCTCGGGGTCGAGCGAGCCGCCGGGGAAGGACGGCTGCCCGGCGTGCGAGCGCAGGGTTCCGGAGCGCTCCATGAGCAGCAGCTCGGGGCCGCGCGCCCCGTCCCCGAAAAGGATCAGGACGGCGGACTGCCTGCCCGCCCCGCTCTCGGGCGGCAGGAAGCGGCTGAGCTGCTGCGGCTGGACGCTGCGGGCGGCGCGGGCCACGGGGTCGAGCCAGGCGGGCAGGCCGTCGGTGCTCACGTCGACCGCCGCGCGGGCGGCTGCCGCACGGGTCTGCGCGTGTGGATCCGTGTGCGTGTGCATGTGCGTCATCGGCACCCCCCTCGTTCCCCTTGTCTCACAACGCCTGTCGTCGGCCATTTCGTTCCGAGCCATTTCGTCGTTCGTCCGAAGGGTCTTCCGGAGGTTCGTCCGGAGGGTGCCCGATGCGGCGGTTCCCTCATACGGCTCCCAGGGCGGGAGCGGGCTTGCCCGGGAAGTCCGGGGGCGGGCTGAGCCGCTGGCCCGGATAGCCGCCCATCTCGTACTTCAGGAGCTTCCGCGCCTTCTCGGGGTCGGTCTCCCCCTCACCGTACGAAGGGCAGAGCGGGGCGATGGGGCAGGCGCCGCAGGCCGGTTTCCGGGAGTGGCAGATCCGGCGGCCGTGGAAGATCACCCGGTGCGAGAGCATCGTCCACTCGCTCTTGGGGAAGATGTCGGCGATCACCGCCTCGACCTTCACCGGGTCCTCCTCGTCCGTCCACTTCCAGCGCCGGACCAGGCGGCCGAAGTGCGTGTCCACGGTGATGCCGGGGACCCCGAAGGCGTTGCCCAGCACGACGTTGGCGGTCTTGCGGCCGACGCCGGGCAGCTTGACCAGGTCATCCAGACGGCCGGGGACCTCACCGCCGAAGTCGTCCCGCAGGGTGGCGGAGAGGCCGAGGAGGGACTTGGTCTTGGCCCGGAAGAAGCCGGTCGGCCGGATCAGCTCCTCCATCTCCTCCGGGACGGCCGCCGCCATGTCCTCGGGCGTCGGGTAGGCGGCGAAGAGCGCGGGGGTGGTCTGGTTGACCCTCAGGTCGGTGGTCTGGGCGGAGAGGACCGTGGCGACGAGCAGCTCGAAGGGGTTGCGGAAGTCCAGCTCGGGGTGGGCGTACGGATAGACCTCGGCCAGCTCCCGGTTGATCCGGCGCGCGCGGCGGACCAGCGCGAGATGGGACTCACCCTTGGGGACCTTGGGCGCTTTGACCGCTTTGGTCACCTTGGGTGCCGTTCCGGTCTTCGACGATGTCACTGCGGGCCTCCTGGCCGTCTCACGGACCGCTTTCCCGGTCCCTCCAGGGAGCCATTTGCGGCACTCTCCGGGCGAACCGGGGAGTGTTCGCCCACAGCGGAATCGCGCTTCCCCGACACCCCATCAGCCCCCTCGGCCCGTGTACTCCCCGGCATTCTGGACACCCGGCCAGCCTAGAGCCAGCCACTGACAACCGCCCCGGTCACCGCGTATCCACCCCCGATCGGCCCCCTGCCGTAGGGAGCGGCACGCCCGTGCGTCAAACTGGTTTGTGATTGATCGCACTGTTTTACCGTCCGGCATGATGGGGACCACGGTTCCCTGAACAGGCCGACAAGGAGAGAACTCGTGGACGACGTTCTGCGGCGCGCCCCGCTTTTCGCGGCGCTCGATGACGAGCAGGCCGCGGAGCTCCGCGCCTCGATGAGTGAGGTGACCCTCGCGCGCGGCGACGCGCTTTTCCACGAGGGCGACCAGGGTGACCGCCTGTACGTGGTCACCGAGGGCAAGGTGAAGCTCCACCGCACCTCGCCCGACGGGCGCGAGAACATGCTGGCCGTGCTCGGCCCCGGCGAGCTGATCGGGGAGCTCTCGCTCTTCGACCCCGGCCCGCGTACGGCGACCGCCTCCGCGCTGACCGAGGTCAAGCTCCTCGGCCTCGGCCACGGCGACCTGCAGCCCTGGCTCAACGCCCGGCCCGAGGTCGCCACCGCGCTGCTGCGCGCGGTCGCCCGGCGCCTGCGCAAGACCAACGACCAGATGTCCGACCTGGTCTTCTCCGATGTGCCGGGCCGCGTCGCCCGCGCCCTCCTGGACCTGTCGCGCCGCTTCGGCGTCCAGTCCGAGGAAGGCATCCACGTCGTCCACGACCTCACCCAGGAGGAGCTGGCCCAGCTGGTCGGCGCCTCCCGCGAGACGGTCAACAAGGCCCTCGCGGACTTCGCGGGCCGCGGCTGGCTGCGCCTGGAGGCGCGCGCGGTCATCCTGCTGGACGTGGAGCGGCTGGCTAAGCGTTCGCGCTGACCCCGTGATGTGAGCTCATGCGCGGAGGGCCCCGCGCCGACCTGACGTACGTACGTGCTCCGGTCGGCGCGGGGCCCTTCACGTTCACGCGTGGCCCTATGGGTTCACGCGGGCCCTATCAGGCAGGTTCACGCGCGACCCCATAGGGCCCGCGTGAACCTGATAGGGCCCGCGTTGCCCCCTCAGATCAGCCCGTGCCCCGCCAGGTACTCCAGCTGCGCCCGTACCGACAGCTCGGCGGCGGGCCACAGGGAGCGGTCCACGTCGGCGTACACGCGGGCCACCACCTCCGACGGCGTACGGAGCCCCGCCTCCACCGCCGTCTCGACCTGGGCCAGCCGGTGCGCGCGGTGGGCCAGGTAGAACTCCACGGCCCCCTGCGCGTCCTCCAGGACCGGCCCGTGGCCCGGCAGCACCGTGTGGACGCCGTCGTCGACCGTCAGCGAGCGCAGCCGTCTGAGCGAGTCCAGGTACTCCCCGAGCCGCCCGTCCGGGTGCGCGACCACCGTCGTACCCCGGCCGAGGATCGTGTCGCCCGTCAGCACCGCCCGGTCGGCGGGCAGATGGAACGAGAGGGAGTCGGCGGTGTGGCCCGGCGTCGGGACCACGCGCAGTTCGAGCCCGCCGGTGGTGATCACATCCCCCGCCTCCAGGCCCTCGTCCCCGAGCCGCAGCGCCGGATCCAGGGCCCGTACCTTCGTCCGCGTCAGCTCGGCGAACCGCCCCGCGCCCTCCGCGTGATCAGGATGGCCGTGCGTGAGCAGAGTGAGGCCCACCCGGCGCCCGGACCGCTCCACGGCGTCGATCACGGCCCTCAGGTGTACGTCGTCGAGCGGCCCCGGGTCGATGACGACCGCGAGACCGGAGCCGGGCTCGGCGACGATCCAGGTGTTCGTGCCGTCGAGCGTCATCGCCGACGGGTTCGGCGCCAGGACGTTGACCGTACGGGCGGTCGCGGGCCCGGAGGCCACGACTCCGCGCGGCTGTCCGGGGAGGGCGGCCGCGTCGCTCATGCCGGACCACCACCCTCGCCCGCCGTCGGCACGTGCTTGGTGAACTCGTCGTGCCCCGGCCAGCTCAGCACCAGTTCGTCCCCCTCCAGACGGGCCTGCGCGAGTACGGGAGTGAGGTCCTGGGCCTCGGCCGCCCCGAGCGCCTCCGCGGCCGTCCTGTACGGCGTCAGGGCCCGCAGCGTCGACACGGTGGGCGGCATCATCAGCAGCTCGCCCAGGTCGTAGCGGCGGGTCGCCTCCGCCGGGGCGATCCACACCGTGCGGTCCGCCTCCGTGGAGACGGCACGGGTGCGCTGCCCTTCGGGGAGTGCGGCGACGAAGAACCAGGTGTCGTAGCGCCTCGGTTCGAACTCCGGGGTGATCCACCGCGCCCAGGCGCCCAGCAGGTCCGAGCGCAGCAGCAGCCCGCGCCGGTCCAGGAACTCCGCGAAGGACAGGTCGCGGGCGACCAGCGCCTCGCGGTCGGCCTCCCAGTCGGCCCCGGTCGTGTCCCCGACCACCGTCCCGGGGGTCTCCCCGGCGAGCAGGACCCCCGACTCCTCGAACGTCTCCCGCACCGCCGCGCAGACGACGGCCTGCGCCTCGGTGACCGTCGCCACGCCGAGCCGGGCGGCCCAGTACTCCAGCGAGGGCCCGGCCCACCCGATCAGCCGGTCGTCGTCACGCGGATCGACGCCGCCACCCGGATAGGCGTACGCGCCTCCGGCGAACGCCATGGAGGTCCGCCGCCGCAACATGTGCACGACAGGACCGGCCGTCGTGCCGCCGCTGTCCGCCCCCGGATCGCGGAGCAGCATCACGGTGGCGGCCCGCCGGGGTGCCACGGCCGTCAGCTCACCGGCGGCGAGCGCCCGGATCCGGTCGGGCCATTCCGGGGGGTACCACTGACCTTGGGACATGGCCGGAGGCTATCCGGAACCGCGCCGATGTTCGAGAGGCACCGTGATCATCACAGGGAGCCGACACGCCCCGTACACACACGCCCGCACACACCCTCGTACGTACATGATCCCGCCCGGTCACGGCACCGGACGGGATCGAAAGGAACGGCAGAGGGCAGGAAAAAACGGCAGGGCGGTGCGGCTCAGGCGTCGACGAGCTCGACCTGGACCTCGACCTCGACCGGGGCGTCCAGCGGCAGCACGGCGACGCCCACGGCGCTGCGTGCGTGCACACCCTTGTCGCCCAGCACCGCGCCCAGCAGCTCGCTCGCACCGTTGATCACGGCGGGCTGCCCGGTGAAGTCGGAGGCCGAGGCGACGAAGCCCACGACCTTCACGACGCGCTTGATCCGGTCCAGGTCACCGGCGACCGACTTCACGGCGGCCAGAGCGTTGAGCGCGCAGGTCTTCGCGAGCTCCTTCGCCTCGTCCGGCGTCACCTCGGCGCCGACCTTGCCGGTGACGGCGAGCTTGCCGTCCACCATGGGCAGCTGGCCCGAGGTGTACACGTACACCCCGGACTGCACGGCCGGCTGGTACGAGGCCAGCGGCGGCACGACGGCGGGCAGGGTCAGGCCGAGCTCGGCGAGCTGTGCCTCGACGGCGCCCGCCACTAGGCCTTCTCCCGCTTCAGGTAGGCCACGAGCTGCTCGGGGTTGTTCGGGCCGGGAACGACCTGGACCAGCTCCCAGCCGTCCTCGCCCCAGGTGTCCAGAATCTGCTTGGTCGCGTGCACGAGAAGGGGCACGGTCGCGTATTCCCACTTGGTCATGGGCCCGACTGTAACGCCTGGCACGTACGGTCCCGTGCGTAGCCCGGGGCCGGACTGGTTAGGCTCGAATACGTGAGCAGGTTCCAGGTCGTCAGCGGCAAGGGCGGTACCGGTAAGACCACGGTCGCCGCCGCCCTCGCGCTCGCCCTCGCGACCGAGGGCAGGCGCACCCTCCTCGTCGAGGTCGAGGGCAGACAGGGCATCGCGCAGCTCTTCGGTGCCGACGCGTTGCCCTATGAAGAACGCAGAATCGCCGTCGCGCCGGGCGGCGGCGAGGTGCACGCGCTGGCGATCGACGCCGAGCTGGCCCTCCTCGACTACCTCCAGATGTTCTACAAGCTCGGCGGCGCGGGCCGGGCACTCAAGAAGCTCGGCGCGATCGACTTCGCCACGACCATCGCGCCCGGGGTGCGGGACGTCCTGCTGACCGGCAAGGCGTGCGAAGCCGTACGCCGCAAGGACAAACAGGGTCGGTACGTCTACGACTACGTGATCATGGACGCCCCGCCGACCGGCCGCGTCACACGCTTCCTGAACGTGAACGACGAGGTCGCGGGGCTGGCCAGGATCGGCCCGATACACAACCAGGCCCAGGCAGTGATGCGCGTCCTGAAGTCCCCGCAGACCGCGGTCCACCTGGTGACCCTCCTGGAGGAGATGCCGGTCCAGGAGACCGCGGACGGCATCGCCGAACTGCGCGCCGCCGACCTGCCCGTGGGCCGCGTCATCGTGAACATGGTGCGCCCGCACCTGGTCGACGAGGAGACCCTGCGCACCGCCGCGACCGGCCGCCGCAAGGAGATCGCCAAGACGCTGACCCGCGCCGGAGTGACCGGTTCCGCCGCCCTCGTACGGCCCCTGATCGAGCAGGCCGCCGAGCACGCCCAGCGCGTCGGCCTGGAGCGCGAGCAGCGTGCCGTACTCGCCGGACTCGGCCTGCCCACGGCCGAGCTCCCGCTGATCGGCGACGGGGTGGACCTCGCCGCACTGCACGACCTGGCCACGGAGCTCCGCAAACAGGGCGTAGGGGAAGAGGCGGACGCATGACGCAGGCCACGGACACCCCGGAGCAGGCCCCCGGGCTGGACACCGACGCGCTGCTCGACGACCCGGCCATCCGGATCATCGTCTGCTGCGGCTCCGGCGGCGTCGGCAAGACCACGACGGCCGCCGCCCTCGGCGTACGGGCGGCCGAGCGCGGCCGCAAGGTCGTCGTCCTCACCATCGACCCGGCCCGCCGGCTCGCACAGTCCATGGGCATCGACCAGCTGGACAACGTCCCGCGCCGGGTCGACGGCATCGACGGCGAGGGCGAACTGCACGCCATGATGCTCGACATGAAGCGGACCTTCGACGAGACCGTGGAGGCGCACGCGGACGCGGAGAGGGCCCGCGCGATCCTGGAGAACCCCTTCTACCAGTCCCTGTCAGCCGGGTTCGCCGGTACGCAGGAGTACATGGCGATGGAGAAGCTGGGGCAGCTGCGGGCGCGCGACGAGTGGGACCTAATCATCGTCGACACCCCTCCTTCCCGCTCGGCACTGGACTTCCTGGACGCTCCGAAGCGGCTCGGCTCGTTCCTGGACGGGAAGTTCATCCGGCTGCTGATGGCGCCCGCGAAGGTGGGCGGCCGGGCCGGGATGAAGTTCCTCAATGTCGGTATGTCGATGATGACCGGGACGCTGGGCAAGCTGCTCGGCGGTCAGTTCCTGCGGGACGTCCAGACGTTCGTCGCCGCGATGGACACCATGTTCGGCGGCTTCCGCAGCCGCGCGGACGCCACGTACAAGCTGCTCCAGGCCCCCGGTACGGCGTTCCTCGTGGTCGCGACCCCGGAGCGGGACGCACTGCGCGAGGCCGCCTACTTCGTGGAGCGGCTGGCGGCGGAGGACATGCCGCTGGCCGGTCTCGTACTCAACCGGGCACACGGCAGCGAGGCGTCCCGGCTCTCCGCCGAGCAGGCGCTCGCCGCCGCAGAAAATCTTGACGACGCCCGCATTGTGGATCAGACCGCCGGGAAAGCTGGCCTTGGTGACCGGAAGGCCCCCGATCCGGAGGTCACCGCCCCCGAAGCCGTCGAGCCGTCGCTCTCCCCCGGGCACGCGCACGAGACCCAGCACCACGGAACGAAGCACACCGAACGCACCGAGCACGCCAAGCACAAGGACGCCGAGAACCACGATCACGAGGACCGCACCGATCACGAGCCGCACGCGGAGAACACCACAGACGACACGGACGCCACACATGCCACCGCACACGCCACGGACGAGACCGACGGCACCCCCATCGCCGTCGACATCCCCGTGGACATCGACGAACTGACGGCAGGTCTGCTGCGGCTGCACGCCGAGCGCATGCAGGTCGTAGCCCGCGAACAGCACACGCGCGACCGCTTCACCGAGCTGCACCCCGAGGTCCCGGTGACCGCGGTGGCCGCGCTCCCGGGCGATGTGCACGACCTGGACGGCCTGCGCACCATCGGCGACCGCCTGGCATCCGGCTCCGCCCCTACTGCCGCCTGAGACAACGGCTGCGGCGCGAGTCGGTGACTGCCGCCCGAGCCGGTGGCTCGGCGTAGACATCCCGCGGCGCCCCGCCCGGGCGCCCCGAGCCCCCGGGCGTCCTAGCCCACAGCCGCGTACGTCTCGTGCAGTTCGTCGTCCTCCAGCCCGATCACGGCGGGCAGCATGCCGGTGGACCGCTCGTACTCACTGCGTGCGGTCTCCAGCAGGCGGCGCCAGGACGTGACGGTGGGCCGGCGGCGCAGCAGTGCGCGGCGCTCCCGCTCCGTCATTCCGCCCCACACGCCGAACTCGACGCGATTGTCCAGCGCATCGGCCAGGCACTCGGTCCGCACCGGGCATCCGGTGCACACCGCCTTGGCCCTGTTCTGCGCTGCCCCTTGTACGAACAGTTCATCCGGATCGGTAGTGCGGCAGGCTGCCTGCGCACTCCAGTCGGTTACCCAGCCCATGCCGGCGCCGTCCTCTCCCGAATCGAGGCTCCCCCACGGCGGTAGCGGCATATTCACCGCTGCCAGTTGAGGACGTTACGGAAGGCGGGGACAGCACAACACCCCCTTCGGGCCCAATCTTGAATGGTCCGAACGGACTATGCGTATGCGGCAGATCACCCAGGGGAGTGAGGGGAAGACATGCGCGACTAACTCCGCGAAAACGGGACAGTACACCCGAATGGCAACGGACTTTCAGTGACACACGGGGCGATTTCGGGAGCGCCGTGACGTGTGGTTCACCTGTGGGTCGGCCGGGAGAAGAATGACCAGAAGAGGTGCATGGGGCTGCGGGGGGCTTGATACGGAACCGGACTGCTGTGACAGTTGGGAACAGCTTAGGCCAAGGCCTGTATGCCTGTCCGGCGAATGAGAACGTAGGCTGCCCCCATGCCAAAGAAGCGCTCGGGCGGGGGTCTCACCACGACCCAGCAGGCCGCCAAGTTCCTCGGTGTCGCCGCGCTCTCCGGAGCTGTCCTGGCAGGCATCGCGCTGCCCGCAGCCGGAGCGCTGGGGCTCGCCGCCAAGGGGACGGTCGAAGGGTTCGACGAGATCCCCTCCAACCTCAAGACTCCGCCGCTCAGTCAGCGGACCACGATCCTGGACCGCGACGGCGGTGCGATCGCGACGGTCTACTCCCGTGACCGCACGGTGGTCCCGCTCACGGACATCTCCCCGTACATGCAGGACGCGATCATCGCGATCGAGGACTCCCGCTTCTACGAGCACGGGGCGATCGACCTCAAGGGCATCCTGCGCGCGATGAACCGCAACGTGCAGACGGGCGGGACCGCGCAGGGCGCGTCGACCCTCACCCAGCAGTACGTGAAGAACGTCTTCGTGGAGGAGGCCGGCGACGACCAGGAGAAGGTCGCGCAGGCCACCGAGCAGACGATCGGCCGCAAGGTCCGCGAGCTGAAGTACGCGATCCAGGTCGAGGAGGAGCTCGGCAAGAAGAAGATCCTGGAGAACTACCTCAACATCACGTTCTTCGGACAGCAGGCGTACGGCATCGAGGCCGCGTCCCAGCGCTACTTCTCCAAGCGCGCCAAGGACCTGAAGGTGGAGGAGGCCGCGCTGCTCGCCGGCATCGTCCAGTCGCCGAGCCGCTACGACCCGGTCAACGACACGGAGGAGGCCACCAAGCGACGCAACATCGTGCTGACCCGGATGGCCGCCACCAAGGCCATCTCGCAGGCCGAGGCCGAGAAGGCGATCGCGACCCCGATCAAGCTGAAGGTCAGCAAGCCGAAGAACGGCTGCATCACGGCCGTCAGCGGCTCCGGGTTCTTCTGCGACTACGTACGCAAGACGATCCTGACCGACCCCGCGTTCGGCAAGACCGAGGAGGATCGCTCCAAGCTCTGGAACCTCGGCGGCCTGACCATCAGGACCACGCTGGACCCGCGTGCCCAGCAGGCGGCCAACGACGCGGCCACCGCCAAGGTCAGCAAGGCGGACAAGTTCGCGGCCTCCGTGGTGCAGGTGCAGCCGGGCAGCGGCAAGATCCTCTCCATGGGCCAGTCCCGCCCGTACGGCCTGGACCAGAAGCAGAACGAGACCGTGCTCAACCTCGCCGTCAGCAACAAGATGGGCGGCAGCACGTACGGCTTCCAGGTCGGCTCGACGTTCAAGCCGTTCACCGCGGCGGCGGCGCTGGAGAAGGGCATCAGCCCGGCCCAGACGTTCTCCTCGGGCTGGAAGCTCAGCCTGCCGGAGAGCTCCTTCCGCACCTGTGACGGAGCGCCCGCCGGGAACAAGCCCTGGGACCTGCAGAACGAGCTGGAGTCCGAGAAGGGCACCTGGGACATGACGAGCGCGCTCGGCAAGTCCATCAACACCTACTTCGCGCTGCTGGAGCAGAAGGCCGGTCTCTGCGAGACGCTCACCATGGCGAAGAAGGTGGGTTACGAGCGCGGTGACGGCAAGGAGATCCTGGAGCGGCCCGCGGTCACCCTGGGAAGCGTCGACAGCACGCCGCTCTCGATGGCGTCCGCGTACGCGACCTTCGCCAACCGGGGCACGTACTGCACGCCCATCGCCATCGAGTCCATCACGGACCCGCAGGGCAAGAAGCTCCCCGTGCCGAAGTCGACCTGCTCGCGGGCGATGAGCGAGAGCACCGCGGACACCATCAACCAGATGCTCAAGGGCGTGGTCGAGGACGGCACCGGTGTGGCCGCCGGGCTGAACGACCGGGACAACGCGGGCAAGACCGGTACGACGAACGACCGCAAGGACGCCTGGTTCGTCGGGTACACCCCGAACCTCTCCACCGCGGTGTGGGTCGGTGACGACATCGGCGAGAAGAGCTCGATGTTCAACGTCACCATCGGCGGCCAGTACTACCCCAAGGTCTGCGGCGGCTGCCTCCCCGGCCCGATCTGGCGGATCGCCATGACCGGCGCGCTCAACGCCTCCGAAACTCCGGCGTTCAACCCGATCTCCGTCCCCCGGGGCAAGGAGAAGGAGGACAAGGATGAGGAGGGCGAGGGCGACGGTGACCGCGGCCGCGACCGTAACCGCGGGGGCGACGAGGACCGCGAGGACAACAAGCCCGGCCGCGGCGACCGGACTCCCGGCATCCAGCTTCCGCCCGGCCTGATCGGCGGGGGCGACGGCGGCGGCGACGGGGACCAGCAGGGCGGCGGCAGGTCCGGCCCCTGATACGGCAGGCAGGCATAAGGGTGGGGCGCCCGGTCACGTTCGTCGACCGGGCGCCCCACCCTTATTGCCTTCTGCTCTGCCTTCTGCCCTGCTTGTACGGGGCTCAGCCCGCGAGGAGCTTCTTCACGGCGGCGGCGACCCGGCCGCCCTCGGCGAGACCGGCCACCTTCGGGTTGACGATCTTCATGACGGCGCCCATGGCACGCGGCCCCTCGGCCCCGGCGGCCTTCGCCTCCTCGACGGCGGACGCCACGATCGCGTTCAGCTCGTCGTCGGTGAGCTGCTTGGGGAGGTAGCCGTCGAGCAGCTCGCCCTCCGCCTTCTCGCGCTCCGCCTGCTCGGTCCGGCCGCCCTGGGCGAACGCCTCGGCCGCCTCCCGGCGCTTCTTCGCCTCCTTGGCGATCACCTTCAGCACCTCGTCGTCGGAGAGCTCGCGCGCCGACGTGCCGCTGACCTCTTCCTTGGTGATCGCGGTGAGGGTGAGCCGAAGGGTGGACGAGGTCAGCTCGTCACGCGCCTTCATAGCCGTGTGGAGGTCTTCCTTGAGCTTGGACTTGAGCGTGGTCATGCCGTGATTGTGACAGGTGCGGGGCGTATGCCGCCCTCCGGTTTTCCTCAGCCCGCGCCGGGTCTGCGACGATGGGCACATGCGCGCACGCTACGGAGTCCCCCTGAAAGTCACGGCAGTCGGCGCGGCGGTCGGTGCCGTCGGCCTCGCCTACGCCGCCGGATTCGAGGCCCGCTCGTTCCGCCTGCGGCGGGTCACCGTTCCCGTACTCCCGCCCGGGGCACGTCCGTTGCGCGTTCTGCAGGTGTCCGACATCCACATGGTGAGCGGTCAGCGCAAGAAGCGCGCCTGGCTCCAGTCGCTGGCGGGCCTGCGCCCCGACTTCGTCGTGAACACGGGCGACAACCTCTCCGACCCGGAGGCCGTGCCCGAGGTGCTGGACGCGCTCGGTCCGCTGATGGAGTTCCCGGGGGTGTACGTCTTCGGCTCCAACGACTACTACGGCCCGAGGCTGCGCAACCCCGGCCGCTACCTCCTGGAGAAGCTCCAGGGCAGGCACGGCCTCAACGGCAACGAGCCCGTCGTCGGCGCCGTCCACAACCCGTGGGAGCCGATGCGGGACGCCTTCGACGAGGCGGGCTGGCTGAACCTGTCGAACACCCGGGGCCGGCTCAAGCTGGACGGTACGGAGATCGCGTTCACGGGCCTGGACGACCCGCACATCAAGCGCGACCGCTACGCCGAGGTCCAGGGCGGCCCGGAGACCGACGCCGACCTCTCCATCGCCGTGGTCCACGCCCCGTACCTGCGCTCCCTGGAAGCCTTCACGGCCGACGGCTACCCCCTGATCCTGGCGGGCCACACCCACGGCGGCCAGTTGTGCATCCCGTTCTACGGCGCCCTGGTCACCAACTGCGACCTGGACACCGACCGGGTCAAGGGCCTGTCCACCCACACGACGGGCGACCACCGCGCCTACCTCCACGTCTCCGCGGGCTGCGGCACCAACCGCTACACCCCGGTCCGCTTCGCCTGCCCCCCGGAGGCCACCCTGCTGACGCTCACAGGGCGGGAGTGAGGGCGGGACTCCGAGGGCCGGGGTCAGGGGCGGGGGGCCTGCGGCCACTGCCCGGGCCCGGCGGGAGGCGGCGGGCCCGGCACCGGAGAAAGCGGATTTCGCCTCCGGCCGCAGGTGGGCTAAAGTAATCGATGTCGCCGGGAGACCGGTGGGCATCGGGGTGTAGCGCAGCTTGGCAGCGCGCTTCGTTCGGGACGAAGAGGTCGTGGGTTCAAATCCCGCCACCCCGACAGCTGAAACACCAGGTCAGGGGCCTGATCCGCTTAGTGGGTCGGGCCCCTGACTCGTTCCCGGAGATCGTTTGGGAGAAATCTGGGAGAGGATCTTGGTCTGCTTCTCCCAAGGGGTAACCGGTGAGGCCGCTGAGGTGCGGCGGCTGAGCGCACTCGAACCTGCGCATTCGCGAATGCGGCCCCTGTAATCGGCCGGGCCGATCAGTTGGATCTATCGGGGCGTATGCGCAGGGCACGGTTTCCATGGCCGACTGCATCAAGGACCTCAGCCGTCATTCCTACAGCCGCTCCACCTTGACGCTGGTGTCGGCGGCACCCTCATAGTGCCGCGCTCAGTCGCAACGTGCCCGCCGCCCCACTGGGGGCACGGTACCGACCATCTTGCACAGTCCCTCCCGGCATGACGGGATGCGGTGGCATCATGCTGTCGGTGACGTGCAAAATCCGCCTGTCCGCAGCTGGCGTTCACCTGTTCGACCGTGTCACGGGGATGAACGTGCTGCTCGACGAGGCGCCTGTTTCCGCTGAGCAGTTCTCCCGTGCCCCGCGGTACCTGTCCGTCGCGCTGACCAACGCCTGCGAACTCCGCTGCGCCTACTGCTACGCACCCAAGCACGCCGCCGCGCTTGGCAGGGAGCGTGTGGTCGCGTGGGCAGTCGAACTCGATGCTGCCGGGTGCCTCGGGGTCGGCTTCGGAGGAGGGGAACCGACCGCGTACCGAGGATTCGCCCAGCTGTGTTCGGACATAGCCCGGTCCACGTCTATGGCGGTGACCTTCACGACCCATGGGCACCGGCTCACGCCCGAACTCGTCGAATCCCTGCGCGGGGTCGTGCACTTCGTCCGGCTGTCGGTCGATGGGGTCGGAGCCACCTACGAGCGGCTGCGCGGTCGACCGTTCGCGGCCGTGGTCCAGGCGGCCGGGTTGCTCGGCTCCCTCGCTCCGTTCGGCATCAACGCCGTCATCAATGCCGACACGGTCGGCGAACTAGATGACCTCGCCGAGTTCGCCGTCAAGGTCGGCGCGTCAGAACTTCTGCTTCTGCCAGAGCAGCCAACTGCGACAACTCCCGGTATAGGCGCGGCCGACGCTCAGCGCCTCGTCGAATGGGCCGCGACCGCCAGGGCCGGGGTTCGGCTCGCGATCTCCCGTACTGGCCTCGAAGCCACGCTGCCCACGGCGGAGGCCGTCCCAGGCGAGTGCCCCCTCGACGCGCACATGCATGTCGACGCGACCGGCGTCCTGCGCCCTCACGCCTATGCGCCCACGGGATTGTCAGTCGGGGACTCCATCATGGAAGCCGTGCAGGCGTTGAGGGAGGCACGATGAGGATCTGGAACGGCTACGGCTCGGAGCACTCGATGGACCTGGTCTTGATCGGCCGGTTTCAGACGGTCACCGGTGCCAAGGCAGCGGAGGAGCGCATGGAGGCTCTGAAGGCTCTTGCCGAGGACGCGTGGTCCGACGACGACTGGCAGAGCCCTGGCGAGCGCATGCCTCGCGAACTGGGCGAAGCACTCACCGAAATGAAGGCGTACGACATGGGGCGGTACGACGTCGACGTCTTCGCCCTTGACCACACCGTCACCCGCATCGGAGAGACAGTCCGGATCTGGACGGACGAGTCCGATGTACAGGGATTTCTGAAGGCACTTCTCCACTACGGCGCGAAAGTCGAGATCTTCTCCCGTCACGAATGGGATGAGGACAAGATCACTCGGTCGGATGCAACCACTCGGAGCGACAGTGGATCTGACTGATCTGGAACGTCTGCCCGGCGCCGCCGACCGGAACTTCGAAGCGCTCACACGGGCCATCGTCTCCCGCCGCTACGGCGCGCTGGGCACGATGCGGGAGCGCCGCAACCAGCCCGGCGTCGAGTTCTACCTGCACGTCGACCACGCCGGTGCTCTCGGCAACCCCGGCCGCGTCTGGGGCTGGTCGTGCAAGTGGTTCATCCTCAACAGCAAGAACGAGCTCAGCGCAAACCAGCGCAAGCAGATCAAGGAGTCACTCGCCAAGGCGATCGAGCACGTCGTAGGGATGACTGACTTTGTGCTGTGTCTTCCAGAGCGGCCCGCCAAGGGGGACGAGGAATGGATCAACGGACTCGGTCAGCAGGGGGTCAGCGTCAAACTCTGGTCCACCGAGAACTACGACGATCAACTCGCAGGTCACGACGAGCTCCGCTCCACCTTCTTCGGTGA
Source organism: Streptomyces sp. NPDC059452 (assembly GCF_042750035.1). Taxonomy (NCBI): domain Bacteria; kingdom Bacillati; phylum Actinomycetota; class Actinomycetes; order Kitasatosporales; family Streptomycetaceae; genus Streptomyces; species Streptomyces sp. NPDC059452. Next base: position 85,163 of record NZ_JBHYVE010000007.1, on the reverse strand, counting down.
ACTCGCTCTCACCGCAGACGTACTGGCGCAAGCCCACAAACGATCTGTTGCACCCGTCGAGGCACGGTGGACGCCACGGCTGCACACCTCCCACCACGTGGAGCATCGCATCGACCGGGCCTTGCTGCGCCCGGCGTCGTTCGAGTGGCTGCAACAGCGCACCGACGACATCGCCGCCCGGGTTCAGGCACTGCGCGCAGCCATCGAGGGCCTCGACAACTCCTTCCGCCAAGACGCCGTAGAGATTGCCGACGACCTGGACCGGTTCGTCAACGACCTGCGGGAAGTCCTTGACGCCGGAAGGGGTCTCCGGCCCGGGGAGGTCCGTGAGCGCCTTGCCGAACAGCGGCCGCCCGCGACCTCTCCCCGAACGCTGCGACGCCTGGTGCTCAAACTGAGGCAGCGTCGCCTGCCCGAGGCGCTGCTGGTTACCGGTCTCGGCGCGGAGATCCGCGACATCGTCCAGTGGCTAGACGACACACGGGCGGACACCGAAGCCCCCCTCCTCGCCGTCATCGCCGCCGCGGGACAGGGCAAGACGCACCTTGCCGCGCAGATGACCTCACCGAACGACCAGCCCACGGCAGGAGTCTTCATCCAGGGCGGAAGCCTGCGTGTCGGCGGGACCCTCGACGACCTCGCGCGAAGGATCCCCGGACTGAAGGTCGACTACTTCGAGGACCTCCTGGAAGCTCTCAACTCAGCCGGGAACCGCGCCGGCTGCCGGATTCCGTTGATCATCGACGGCCTGAACGAGGCCGAACGGCCGTCGGAGTGGAGGACACTGCTCGCCGGATTGGCACCTGCCCTGGGCGCCTACCCTCACGTGGCGGTGATCGTCACCCTCCGCGAGGCGCTCGCCGACCGGGCCCTCCCGAAGGACACGGTGCACCTGGAACTGGAGTGGCAGCGCGCGGAAGTCGACGACATCCTCCGCGTCTACTTCCGTCACTACCTGATCAACCCGGCCGACGCCTGGCTACCGATGGGAGAGTTCCACAACCCGCTCTTCGTCCGCATGTACTGCGAGGCCGCAAACCACGACCGCCGAATGCCGGTGGGCGTGGAAGCGCTGCCTCAGTCTCTCATCGGTGTCTTCGAGTTGTACCGCGAGGGCGTGGTCGAGCGGCTGGCCCAGGATCCGGCCCGCATCCCGGTGCCGGCCGACCAAATCCAACGCCGCCTCACGGCTCTGGCGAGACACGTGTGGACGCACAGTGTCCGTCGGATTCCGTTTGACGAAGCGCGAAGAATCCTCGACGTTGACCAGCCGAACTGGGACGAAAGCCTGCTCCGGCGCCTCGTAGAGGAGGGAGTGATCTTCCGCGAGGAGATCAGGGGTTCCGACGACACTGAGTGCGGCTTCGTTTTTGACCGCCTCGCTGGATACTTGATCGCCGACGCGGTTCTGGTGCGTATTCCCCCCGCGGACATCAACGAGCAGCTCGCGGAGGCGGCTCTCTGGCAGTCCCTCCTGGGCGACCAAGCGCACCCCCTCGGCGAGGACATCCTCATCAGTCTCATCTCACTGCTGCCACGCCGCTTCACCCGGCACCACCTGTGGCGCGTCGCCCCGGATGAGCACCGTTCGTTGGTGCTCGCCCAGGAACTCACCACCGAGTCGGAATTCCTCGACGACGAGACCGTCGACGCGCTCGCAACCGCGCTCGTTACCGCGCATCCCAGCAAGAGGAAGGGCCGGCCAGCGTTCGGCCGTCTGTGGGAGATCCGCAGGTCCGCCCCGCACCGCCTGAATGCCGTATTCCTCGACCGGGTCCTGCGCCAGCTGCCCCTTCCCGAACGTGACCTGCGCTGGACCGAATGGGCTCGAGGCCAGGCTCCAGGCCAGCTGACGGCAGACCTGGAACGAGCGATCGACAGGTGGTCTGGAAGCAGCAATCGCGCCGAGAGCGACGACCTGGACGCGCTGGCCATCGCCTGGCTACTGACTTCCACCGACACGAGCATGCGGGACATGGCGACGAAGGCCCTCCAGCGCTACGGCCGGCCAGAACCCAAGCGGCTGTTCGACCTCGCCACCCAGATGCTCGACGTCGACGACCCTTACGTCGTCGAACGCATCGTCGCTGCAGCGTTCGGGGCCGCTTGCACCCATCAAATGCCCGATCCGGGCGGGCCGCTGGAACGCGCGCTGCGGGACTGGCTGATGCAGCTGCGCGACCGCTTCCTGGACGGCGGGAACATACCTACCTCGCACGAGCAACTGCGCGGCTACGTACGGGCCATCTATGAATTCGCGGGCGCTCTCCACCCCACCGCCGTCCCGGAGGGGGTCGATGCCTTCGCGCCGAGGTTCGCCGCCGTGGCGTCCGCTGAGGTGATGGAGGACGACGACCCCAACGCCGAGGAGAGCGACCGCACATTCGGCTTCGACTTCGAGAACTACATCATCGGGGCCGCCATCAACGGCAGGGACAACTACGACTTTGACCACCCCGACTACCGCAGGGCCCGCGCCGAGGTAATGGCTCGGGTCTGGAAACTGGGCTGGCGCGAGAAGGAATTCGGCATGGTCGACCAGTCCATTGCCGCGGACGCCGAGCGGCCTTACGGCACCAAAAGGAGGGTGGAGCGGTACGGCAAGAAGTACGGCTGGATGGCCTACCACGAAATGGTCGGCCGCCTCGTGGACGATGGCCGCGCACCAGCGCCCCTCGGGGACGCAGAACGCTTGATGCCCGACATCGACCCAACCTTTCCCGACAGGCCCCCGGTAGCACCCATGCCCCTTCCGATGTGGGCACCCGTCGAGCCCACCGACGACCAGACCTGGCTCACCTCGGGGACAGTGGCCGTCCCGGACCATCTGTGGTCACCCGAGGAGATCCACGGAGTAGACGACGGCTGGCTTCTGGTCGAGGGATATCTGGACCACCGCCACGACGGGCGGACGGTGTTCGGGTTCTTCCGCACCCTCCTGCTGAAGCCAGAGAACGTGGAACCAGCTCGGCAGCTCGCCAGCGAGCGACAGTATCCGGGAAACCATTTCTTCCCTCCGCTGCCGATGGTCCGCGACGTGCTGGCCGCTGAGATGCCTTGGAGCCCCCGGTTCGATCTGACGTTCGATGACGATGCCTCGGGTGCCTTCCCGCACCGAGCGCTGCGTGGCGACTGGCAGGACGACGGCATCGGGTTTGGCCAGGTCGCCGTGCAATTCTCCCCCGACAGCACTTCGGAGATCGGGCTCGGCGGGGGCTACGACGTGCCGTCGTTCGAGTTCGCTACCAGGTTCGGTCTGCGCCAACTGCCGGGCAGTGTGGACCTCGTGGGCCTGGATGGCCGACGAGCCTCGGCAGTCTTCCGCGCGGACAAGCCCTGGCGCGGCCACCTACTCTTCCTGCGCCGCGATCTCGTCGAGGACTTCGCCGGTGATCGCCAGATCATGCAAGTAGCCTGGGGCGAGCGCGAGGTGGCCGCCGACTGGCACTCTGTTCCCTCCTGGATGCGCGCGGTGCACCGCAGCTACGAGCATGTGTGGCGCCACATCCGAATGCTCGGGGCAGATCAGCGCAGTACTGAGAACTAACCGGCCGTCCGCCGCGGAGGCTCCGGTGCTGGCTGGGCGGCAGCCGGCGCTTGCGCACCAGTCGGCGCCGCCCGCCCTCGTGCGAGAAAAACAGCGGTGCCCCACAACAGTGTTGTGGGGCACCGGGTGGGGCTACCGGAGTCCGGCCGCGCGTGCGCGCAGAAGGTCGTTGAGGACGCGCACCGGTGACGTCGGGCACAGGGCCAGACGGGCGTCGAGTGCTGCCTCCCACTGCTGGCTCAGGCCGAGCTTGAGGCGTTCTCGCATGCCGGGGGTGACGTGGGCGTAGCGCGCGGAGACCGAACCGTCGAGGTGGCCCATGCGCTCGTCCATGAGCACCTTCTCGGTGCCCAGGTCCTCCATCATCGTCCGATGGGTGTGGCGAAGGCCGTGGGGTGTGAGGCCCTTGGCGATCGGGAGCCAGCAGGCATCAGCGCGATCGGTGGCGCCCCGCCCCCGTGCGGGGACGCCGGGCCACCGCTCGCCCAGTATGGGCACGGGGCGAGCCTTCTGCGGTGCCTTCTTCGGGTACCAGCCCGAGGCCGCCGGGGTGAACAGCCATGTCGCGAAGCCGTTCCTGCGCCAGTGGGCCGCGTGCTGCGACACCGTGCCGCCCCGTACGAATCCGAGGTCGGCAATGGCCTTCTCGACCCGCACCCGGGTGGCCTCGGCGACCCGGTGGGGTCGGTTGAGGACGTTGGAAACCGTCCCCATGGAGACGCCCGCCAGCCGCGCGACGTCGACCAGCTTCGCGCCCTGGTGCCCGCCGGTACGCGCTGCCCCTTGGCCCCGGAAAACGTACATCCTCCCGTGGCAGGGACACGGCGCCGGCTTCGTACGGGCGATGTGGTTGAAGACCAGGGCCGACAGCCAGTCCGTCGAGTCGATGTCGCGGTAGCTGTCGTCCTTGGGCGGGCAGCGGACAAGCTCGCCGGTGTCCAGTTCGTACAACTGCCACTCGACACGGAACACGCCGGGTCGGACGAACTCCGTTTCCAGGCCGACAATTTCGCCCCAGCGCTTTCCGGTGTAGCCCTTGAGGACCACGGCGACGAACTCGTCGTCCCGGCCGGACAGCAAGGCCGCGCGCTCAGCGGTGAGCAGGATGCCGAGCGCGTCAGTGACGATCTTCTCCGGGCCTCGGTCACGGGAGCGGCCGGCGCGCTTGCCCCGTCCGCGCCGCCTGGCCGCCGGGTTCGACGTGATCAGTCCCTCGTCGATCGCGTCCTCGAAGATCAGGTGGAGCGTCGCGCGCCATGTCTTGACGCTGGAGGCCGCGTACACCGCCCGCTCCTTCTTCTCCCACCGCTCGACGTCCGTGCGCAGGATGCTGGCGAGCGCCTTGTCCTCGAAGTCGGGGAGCAGATGCTCCTCGATGTGGCGCTTGTAGTTCTGCATCGTCGAGGCGGCCAGGTCCTGGGCGGCGTACCAGCGGCTCGCGTACTCGCCGAAGGTCTCTTGGCCGAGGCCCGGATCGCGCCACAGGCCACGGCGAACGGTCACCTCTTCGGCGTCTGCGGCCTGCTTGGCCTCGCGCTTGGTGGCGAACTTGACCACGGCGCCCATGGAATCGGCGACGGTGCCGTACTTGCCGTCCTCGATCTTGTAACGGCCACGCCAGTAGCCGCTGCGCTTCTCTGCGTACCCCACAGATTTCCCTCCCTTCTGGCGTGTGGGTTGCGTTAAGCAGCGGTTCCGTACTGGGATTTGGCCATCCAGCGCGGCGGCCGGGCCTGGAGCCGGACTGTGGGCACAGCCGCATCAGGACGGTGCCGAGTGGGAGGCTTGCGCATCGGCGCAGCAGCGACGCCAGGGCGCTGCGCATTCACGGCTGGGCGCTCTTCGTGCATGCGGATGATCTCCGCGAGGTGCTCGTCCGAGAAGCGGTAAGCACGGCCGACGCGGGTGAACGGGATGAGCCGACGGCGAGCGCGGTCCTTGACCCACCAAGCGGAGCAGCCGAGTACGGCGGCGACCTCCTCGGGGACGTAGAGGCGCGGCAGGCCGGCCTCGGCGGGCGGCGTCGGTTCGGAGGCAGGGGTTATCGCGGGTTGACGCAAGGGGTGGGTCCTCTTCTGGCGGGTCTGGGGCGCGGCAACGCCGACTCGCCGGTCGATCGCTAGGGATGTGGGTGAGATATGCCCGTGCTGGGGGTCTGCGAGCCCAGGACGGGAGTGGGAACTGGCGGCTATGCGTCGGCGGCGGGGCTGGTGTCGCCGCGCTCGCCGAGCGGAGGGCCGTGCATCTTCAGCATGGTCTTGTTGGCCTCTTCCGCGATGGCGGACTGGACCATGAGGTCGGCCTCCTCGCGGATGTCAGGGTGCTCGGCGAGGTAGGCGTCGAGAGCGTCGCGCGCCTCGGTGAAGGCCATGTTGGCTCTCTGCGTCGAGCGGAAAGCGTCCAAGACCTCGTCGATGAGCTCCATAGCTCGGGCCTTGGCCGCCAGCTGAGGTGGCCCGACGAGGTTGCGCAGGTCAATGCCGAAGACCTCGGCGAAGCCGATGGCGTCGTCGAGGTTGATGCGGCGCTTGCCATTTTCGATCCGCCAGACCGCGGATGGGTTCATGTCGAAGCCGGCCTCGTTGAGCCGGTCGGACAGGGCATTGGTACTCCAGCCGCGCGCCTCGCGCTCCACCCTGATGCGGGTTGCGACGTTCGCCTCACCGCTGAGCAGAACGCCCTCGGACGGCTCTTCCTCCGCCACCGCCACCTCCTTCGGTTCGTAGCATTGCACTGCAGTTTGCAGCACAGCTAAACAGTAGCATGACACTGCGAGATGCAAAACACTTCTGCGATCTGCAATTCGTGTGGCATAGTGGTGGCATCCCACCCCGCTGACCTCAGGAGTCCGCACGCCTACACGTCACATGAAAGAAGCCCCCGGCGAGGCCGGGGGCTCAAGCGCAAACCTCTCAACCGCCATCCCTAGCGATCAACCTGCGGAGCCCGGGATTGCCGTCCCATATGGCCCGCAAGCAGAGGAGCTGATGCCCAGTATGACCGATGCCCAGCCGAATACGCCACCACTCCCGGACGACTCCGGCACGTCGTGGCCCCCAGTCGCCGTCCCCGGCCAACCGTCCGGCGCTGCGGCGCCTCCAACAGACGAGGACCCCGACGACACCGCCTCGCCTACGCCGCTATCCGAGGGAGCACAGATCCTGGACGACCTGCGGGCGCAGCTGAAGCGGTACGTGGCGATGCCGAGCGAGGAAGCCGTCACGGCGGTGACCTTGTGGGTCGCGGCGACGCACCTTCAGCGTGCATGGCAGCACGCGCCGCGCCTGGCCATCGTCGCGCCGGAGAAGCGATGCGGTAAGTCCCGCCTGCTGGACGTGGTCACCGAGACCGTGCACAACCGGCTGATCACGGTCAACGCCACCGCGGCGGCGATCTTCCGGTCAATCGACGGGGACGACCCGCCGACGCTCTTGGTCGATGAGGCCGACACCATGTTCAGCACCACCAAGGCCGCGGAGAAGAACGAGGAGGTCCGCGGTCTCATCAACGCCGGACACCAGCGCGGCCGGCCGACACTGCGAGTGTCCGGCCCCGAGCACCAGGTGCAGGAGTTCCCCACCTTCGCCATGGCGGCCCTGGCTGGGATCGGCGATCTGCCGGACACGATCATGGATCGTGCGGTGGTCATCCGAATGCGCCGCCGAGCAGCGGGCGAGAAGGTGGCGTCCTTCCGCACCGGCCGGGACACACCCGCCCTGAACGCGATCCGCGATCGCCTCCGCGCCTGGCTCCAGCCGCTCTATGAACTGGCCATGGAGATGGAGCCACCGATGCCGGTCGAGGACCGCGCGGCGGACACCTGGGAACCGCTGGTCATCGTCGCCGATCTCGCCGGAGGTGACTGGCCCGCGCTGGCCCGCACCGCCTGCCGCACCATGACCGACTACGAGGCCGGCCAGGACGAGGAAGGCGGTCTTCGCACCCGCCTCCTGGTCGGCATCCGCCGCGCCTTCGCCGCCGTCGGCGACCCTGCCGTGCTCAGCACGAAGCACCTGCTGGAATCCCTGAACGCAGACAGGGAAGCACCGTGGGCGGAGTACGGCGCAAACGGCCTGACCCCGCGCGGCCTGCAGCTGCTGCTCAAGCCGTACGGCATCGGCTCGGCCAACCGCCGCTTCCCGGAGGGCACCCAGGCCAAGGGCTTCGCGCGCAACCAATTCCTCGACACCTGGGCGCGCTACTGCCCCGAGCCGAAGGCGACAGACGCGCTCGCCTCTTCAGGCGGCGGACCGGCGCCCAGCACCGCAGCCTGACTCGACTCCACTCGCATCACTCGTCCCCGCGCAGGTCAGCGCGGGGACGAGTGAACGCCTCGCAACGAGTCGTCTCGATATCGCCACGCCACTCGTACCTGTGCTGACCAGGCACGCGACGAGTGGTACGAGTCCCCGCACCTCACGGCGGCCACGCCCTGCCCTCCCCCGCACCAAGGCCGCCGCCTCAAGCCCACCTGGAGCACCCCCGCTTGCTTGCACGCATCACCGCCCTGCTCAGCCGAACTGATTCGCATCAGCGTCGACCCGCTGCCGATCTTGGAAGTGGACGCCGGGCGGGCGCACGCGCCACCCTCGTCCTCGGCCTGATTGCCGTCGTTCTCATGGCCTTCCGGGTTTCGTGGAACGCGCTGTCCGACGTGGCCCGCGCCATCGGCGCCGATGCCACCGCCGCACTGCTCTACCCGATTGTGGTCGACGGGCTCATGGCCCTAGCGCTCATCGCCACGCTCGTGCTGACCGGCCCCGACCGAGAGTTCGCGCTACGTGTACTGGCGACCTATACGATCGCCAGCCTCCTGCTGAACTACGTCCACGGGCTCATACCGACCCTGCACACCGAGTCGACCCGGCTGGGTGGACTCACCAGCTGGGAGCCTGCGAACTGGGCCCTCGTACTGCTGGCCACGTCGCTCCCAGTCGGGTCGATCTACTTCGGCTCGGACCTCGTGGCAAAGGTGCTGCACCACAAGCACGATGTGGCCGACTCGGCCCAGTCGGTCAGCCCGCAACGAGAGGTATCCGCTGGCCAGCGCGCCGGTGAGCAGGCCGCACCGTCGGTGGCCGACCGAGCTGAACCAGTTCCCGAGGAGCCGTCCGGGTCGACCTCCGAGAAGGTCGACGAGGCAGACACGACGGGATCGACCGGAGCCGACGAGTCACCCGTCACTGCCCGACCGCCCCGGTCGACCACCATGGCGAAGTCGACCGAAGCCGCCCCACACGAGACGACCGGTCCGCGTCTCACCAGCACCGAGTCGGCCACCGACCGCCACCGCACCGACGCCGAAGTGCTCGCTGAGGGCCGCCGCCTGACCGCGGACTGGAGCGACGACCAGTTGACCGCCAAGCGGCTGCGCAGCGAACTGCGGATCGCCCAGACGCGCGCCCGCACCGTGCGCGATCAACTGCGAGCCGAGCGCGCCAGTCGGCCCGAGCCAGGCGCGGAAGAAGGCTTCGAAGGCGAGCCTCTCGACATCCACGTCAACGCCACCACCCGGTGGCAAAGGGAACCCACCGCGGCCCCCTCCAGCACCGTCTGACCCAGCACTCGCACCGGTTGCCCCCTCTGTGCCGACCAGCACGAGGGGGGCCGTATCCGCACACAGCGAACACTCACCCAAGGAACCGACGGAGAGCCAGCACATGAACGATCCGCAACACGAACTCGCCGCCCCTCAGGAAGAGATGACCACCCACCCAGCCCCGGGCGGAGCAAGGTATGGCGTTGGACCGTCCAAGGGCCGGTCCAACGCAGAAGCCTCCGCCCCGGGGGTGGCGGAGACGGGCCCCCGGCGCGAGGGCGCACCGGGGACAGCAGGCGGGCGTGCCGCCGACGAGGCCGCGCTGCGTCGTGTCGCCCAGCGTCGCGCCCGCCAGGACACGCAGCGTAAGGAGCGGGTCGATGTCCGCTACAGCGTCGACGAGAAGGTAGCGATTCTGGCCGAAGCCCGTCGCCTAGGTCTGGCCGGTGCGCACCTGGTCGGTGCGATCGTCATGGCTCACCTGGACAACGACTTCGTCCTGCCTGGCAATCGGACCGCAACCGATGACCTGATCGACGAGCTCGCCGCTTTGCGCGCGCAGGTCGCCAAGATCGGCACGAACGTGAACCAGATTGCCCACCGCCTCAACTCCGGTGGCGATCCCCACCCGGTGGACCCTGCCGTGCTCGCCGAGGCCGGACGGGTCCTGGTCACGGTCAAGCGGGCGGCCACCGCGGTCGACATCGCCGCCGACGCGGCAGCCACAAAGCACCAGGCGGCCTAGTTGATCGCGAACATCGTCAAGCCGGGGCACAAGACCCGGGGCGTCCTGAACTACCTCTACGGTCCCGGCCGCGCCAACGAGCACACCGACCCCCACCTCGTGGCCTCGTTCGACGGTCTCGCCCCCGACCCCGGCCGCGACCCGGACGCGACACTCGCCCAGCTCGCCACCGTCCTCGACCTGAGGGTCAAGCAGGCCGACCACAAGGCGCCGGAGAACCACGTCTGGCACTGCTCGATCCGCGCCGCCCCCGAGGACCGCCACCTGTCCGACGACGAGTGGGCAACCATCGCCCGCCGCGTCCTCGACGCCACCGGCATCGCACCCGCCGGTGATCCCGACGCCTGCCGCTGGGTCGCCGTCCGCCACGCCGACGACCACATCCACATCGTCGCCACCAAGGTACGAGGTGACCTCCGTCCGCCCCGCAACTGGAACGACTTCCTGCGCGCCGATAGGGAACTCGAAGCGATCGAGAAGGAGTACGGGCTCCGACAGGTCCAACGGGGCGACCGCACCGCCGCCAAGCGCCCCACCCGCGCCGAGCAGGAGAAAGCTCGCCGCACGGGGAAAACCCGAACCTCACGTGAGCACCTTCGTACCGTCGCCCGCACGGCGCTCTCCGCTGCGACGGACACCGAGGAGTTCTTCCGGCTCGTCGAAGGTGCCGGAGCCCTCATCGACGTCCAGTACTTCCCGTCCGGGGACGTCCGCGGGTACAAGCTCGCCCTCGACGGCGACACAAACGCCCAAGGCCAACCGGTGTGGTTCTCCGGCTCCACCCTCGCCCCGGACCTCTCCTATCCCAGGATCGCCGAACGCCTCACGGCCACAGAGACGACACCGAGGGAACCCACTGGCTCCACAGCTTGGCGGCGCCTCACCGTCGCCATCGATCGGACACCCGACCACCTCAGCAACGGTGGCACCGAAGCCGGGCAGGCCCACATCACCGTCCTCGCCGAAGCCCTCGACGTCCTGCCCCTCACCGCGCCCGCGAGCCTGCGGCCCGATCTCCTGCAAGCAGCAACCGCGTTCGAGCGGGCAAGTCGCTCCCGAATCCGCGCAGAGCACCGACAGGCCCACACCACCCGCCGAGCGGTGAAATCGATCCTCCGTGAACCCGCCCCGAAGGACGGAGTCCTCCTCGCAGTCCTTCTCGACGCCGTCCTCCTGGCCGCCGTGGCCGCGCAGCACTGGCACCGTACTCGCGGCCACACCCAACAGGCCGAGGCCGCATCACATGCCGCCGAGCACCTCCGCACCGCTTACCAGGCCGCTGCAGCCGGGCCGCTGGCCATGATCCACCAGCAAGGAACCCAACTGCCCGAATGGCTTCACCACCAACAAGCGGCCGCCGTGCGCCGAGCCCTCCCCGAGCAGGCCGAGAAGATCCTCACCGAGACCGGCTGGCCCGCCCTGGCAGCCACACTCGCCCAGGCCAGCAGCGTCGGCCTCGACCCCGCCGCCCTCCTCACCCAAGCCGCCGAAAGGCGAGACCTGGACACCGCCATGAGCGTCAGCGAGGTTCTCACCTGGCGGTTGCACCGTATCGCCGACCTGAACCGACGGACCACCAGCCGTGGCCCGGCACCTCAGTCAGCCCCCTACCGACCCGCCCTCACGGACCAGCAGCGCCGTACGCGCTGAACTCCTCGCAGTACTACGGACGTGGAGCACACGGGTGGGGCGGGAAGCTATCCAGCGATCAAGACAAGCCTTGCACCTCATCGCCGAGAACTGGGCCGCTGTCGAGGATCTCGCCGCCCGACCCGATACCCCCTGCGCCTGCGACGTTCTCGACGGCCTCGCACCAGAAGCACGCTCCCGTGCCCATGACTTGATCACCAGGCTCGACACGCCTGAGCCCCTTGGGTGCCGGCACGGAATGCGCTGGCCTCAGAGAGCCTTACGTTCCCGAGCTGGATGAACGCCGAAGGGGCGGTGTCCGGCTTGGCCCGGATCACGAGAGTAGAGCCTCATCGAGATAGTCCCGTACCGGCTTGAACAGTCCGTAGGGCACGTAGTGCGGGATCTCGCCGTGCGCGACCCAAGCCAGATCGGCTACTTCGTCCGGACTCGCGATGCCCGCTTCGCCGCCAGAGCGTCTACACGCGATGTAGTGGATCTCCCATCCGGTCATGGGGTGAACCCGTTGCCCGATAACGATCTGGGGAGTCACCAGCAGCCCAGTCTCCTCCCGGGCCTCGCGCGCCGCCGCCTCCCCCGCACTCTCGGCGGATTCGATCTTCCCTGCCGGGAACTGCCACGAAAGCGCGCCCTCCGACACGCGCCGTCGCACGAGCAGCACCCGCCCGTCCTGCACGACGACGGCGGCTGCGACCGCCGGATTGACCTCAGTGGTCATGGAGATCCCTTCCCGAGTGCGTAGGTCGTCCCGCGTATCCCACCGCTGTGGTCTCAGCCCTTGGTGGGCACGTCCCTGGCCATGTAGTAGGCGTGTAGTGCGGCCTCGCTGCCTGACCCCAGAGCGGTCATGATCCGCTGGAAGCGGGCGGAGCGGAGGTCGCCGGCCACGATGACGCGGGGGTGCTGGTCGGTCGGCGGGCAGTATCCGTCCGGGCTCCGGGTGAGATCGCCGAGCGGGGCGGTCGGGGCGTTGCCGATGCTGAGGTAGGCCGAATCCGCTGTGATCGTCCGCCGCGTGCCGTCCTGGCTCATTGCTTCCGCCGACACCGGGGTGCCGTCTGCGGCCTTCATCGTCAGGTGCTCGACGGGGACGAGGGCGACGCGCGGATCGTCCCGGATCTCCTCGATCTTGTACGCGTCGGCTGCCGGGTACACCACGAGCAGGCGGGTGTCTGTGGTCGGGTGGGCGCGCAGGAACGTACCGATCGGGCGGTCGCCGCCCAGGATGAGGAGGGTGCGCCCCTGAGCGTCGTCGGCTTCGGCCTCCCAGAGCGGGGGCAGGGAGAGGGAGCCGGGGGCGGTGATCCAGGTGACGTCGTGGGGCTGGAGGGGGCCGACGCCGGTGGCGACGACGGCGTACGGAGCCGTGAGACGTACACCGGTGTCGACCGTGGCGGTCACCTGGTCGTCGTCGACGCGGAGTTCGGTGACACGCCTGCCGAGTTCGAGGCGGCACAGCTCGGTGCTCTTCAGCTCCGCCACGATGGCGTCGGCCAGGTCGGCGCCGTTGGTGTGGCCGCCGAGGACGTTGTTCAAGGCCGGGATCCGGTAGAGATTGCGGCACAGCCGGTCCGGCTCGACCAGGACCGAGCGCATGCCCACGCCGGCGGCCATACGGGCGGCGGCGCAGCCCGCCGGTCCTCCGCCGATGATGATCAGGTCGGTGTCGAACGGTGCGTCGGCCATGGGGCTATTCCAGCACCGGGTCGGCCACACGCGTATCAAGTTGGCCCATCACATGCTCGACGTCCACGAGTTGGCCTGTTCCGATCAGGCGCCGGGCGACGAGCAGACCGGCGTCGTGGACGTCCGGGCCGGCGTCGCTGGCACAGGCGTCCGTGACGATCCAGGGTGCGTATCCGTGCTCGAAGGCGTCTGCGGCGGACTTCAGAACGCAGCTCTCGGTGGCGATTCCGCAGAAGACGAGGTCGGTCCAGCCGGCCCGTCGCATCAGTTCTGCGGCCTCGGGTGTGAAGAGCGTGTATCCGGTCTTGTCGACGCCTGCGTGCGCGTGGCCCGCCGCCTCGGCAAGCTCGGGAACGATGTCGGTCTCGGGTGGCTGCTGGAGTCGGCGCCATTGAAAGAAGCGCTCGTAGGGGCTGTCGGGATAGTTGAAGTACCGGGTGAAGACGACAGGGCGCCCGGCGGCGGACCATCTGGCGACGAGGTCGGCGACTACGGGCACGACGTGGCGACTGTGGTGGTTCACAAAGCCGTTCTGCATGTCGATCACGACCAGTGCGGCACTGCTGATGTCCATCGGCCCTCACTCCTGCCCGTTCTCAGCCGGCGCTCTCGCGCAGAGCTTCCTGCGCGGTGCGCAGCCGTTCGGCCAATCCGCTGGTCTTCATGATGGCCTCCCGCATCAGGACGTGCTGCGCGGTCTCCTGAGCACGGGCGGTGGTGAGCCGGGAAGCCGCGGCACGCAGGAATCGCCAGCCGTACCGCTCCGGCATGGAGGGGTCCTGGCCGTCCTCGACCATCTGCTGGATGTGGCGGGTGAAACACCACAGGGCCTGGACGGTCAGCTCGCAGGCGACCAGCTCATCGGTGGTGAGGCTGCGCTCGCTGGAGTGGGAGGCGTAGGCGACGCCGGACCAGCCGGCGTAGGCGGTGGACACTCCCCGTACGCCGAAGGAAACGATGTCCGGGTGGTCGAAGCCCGTGGCAAGAAGCGACTCCTCGACCGTGCAGGCTAAGGGCGCGGGACCACCCGGCGCCCCGCGGTCGACCAGAACCGAGGGAGTGGAGAGCAAGCGCAGCGCGGTGTCGTAGGCGTCCCCGGCCCACGGACCGGAGGTGAGCCAATAGAGGGAAAGGACGTATTCAGGGTTGGGGGCCCCGGCGTGGTCCCCTTCGAGGAGTTCGCGGATCTTGTCCCGGGCCCACGGAAGGTCGGACGCGTAGGAGCGGTAGCGCCAGACGGCCAGGTCGGTCAACGCGGCGGGTTCGTGCGGCTGGACAAGGTGGAAGACGGCCACCCCGCATGCGAAGACGTGCAGGACACAGCTCTGCGCCTCGGGGTGGTCCAGTCGGGTCGAGGAGGACTCCAGCCACTGAGCGCCCCCACTCGGTGTCAGATACTCCCGAAGTCGGCTGGCGCGCTCGACACCGATGAAGACCGGCAGGAACTTGTGAGAGTCGACTTCTATCCGCCCTGTGACAGGTGCAGCCGTGTCACTCATTCCCTGCGCTTCCGCGAACCGGGTTCTCGCGTCGTCGGGTGCGCGACCGAGCGCGGTGTCGAGAATGCCCTGAGACTCGGCGCGAGGCTGGTAGCCGGCACCGCCTGCCTCCCAGTTCGACACAGTACGGTCGCTGACCCCCAGGTACGCGGCGAAATCCCGCAGGCTCATGCGCAGGGCATCGCGTAGCAGCCGGGCCTCCCGGCCGGACCATCTCTGCACCGTGACCACCGTGGCACCCCCTGTCCATCACCCGGCGAAACGACCGAACGACCAGCGTAGCCAGCCTTGTTCAGCAGCGCTGCGGCATTGCTGCAGCATCCGTACATCACACTCTGCAACCGTCTTGCTCCATGCTGAATCCACCGCGCCGGGGCCGGCCACCACCAGGCAGCCCCTCCGCCGTTCTCTCCTGCACCACCACCAGAAGGAGCAACCGGCATGACCGACATCGTCAAGCGCAACGCCCGCGCCATCCTCCTCGACGGCGACGAACTGGTCCTGATCAAGCGCACCAAGCCGGGCAGGCAGCCGTACTGGGTGACGGTCGGCGGAGGGGTCGAGGCGGACGACGCGACCATCGAGTCCGCTCTGCACCGCGAGGTGTTCGAGGAGCTCGGCGGCAAGCTGGCGCGCGCCGAGCTGGTCCACCTGATCACCGACCAGCTGGAGGGCGGCGTCGGCGTCCAGCACATCTTCGCCGCGCGCCTGGAGTCGATGGACCTGGCCGCGCGTACGGGGACGGAGTTCGCGAAGCCGGAACGGGGCGAGTACGAGGTGGTACGCGTCCCGTTCACCGGCGAGGCGGTCCGCGAACTGAACCTGATGCCCCCGGAGCTCGCCGAGTTCATCGCCGCCAACACGTACGCGATCACCTCCGTCCTCGGCACCCCGATCCGCGAGGCGTGAGCGATGACGCAAGCCCCGGACTTCGTCAGCCTCAACGGCCCTGACAACGTCGGCAAGACGACCCACCTGGTGCGGCTGGCTGAACGGTGGGGGCACTTCCAGCCGCTGGGCGCGGTCCACGAGCACGATCGCGAACCCTGGGCACGGGCGGCCGTCGGCGACTACGCCCGGTGGTGGTTCGAGACGTCCACGACCGTCGAGCTGACCGAGATGCTACTCGCCGGTCATGCCAAGCGGGCCGCCGCACGCGAGAGCGGGCGAACGGGTCTGCTGGACCGGGGCTTGCCCATGCTTCTCGCCGTGGCCGCGGCGACCTGCATGGTCAAGGACGGGCTGACCGTCGGCGAGGCGTTCAAGACCGTGACGGGAATCGCCGGTTCGCGGGCCGCCGCACCCGAGACCTCCATCCTCCTCCTCCCGTCATCCGACGCCGAACGCAGTTACGCCATCACCAGCGCCCGCGAGGGCCGCCCGTGGACCGGGATCTACCCGGAGTACCAGAAGACACTGCACGCGGTTCTGCTCCGCCAGGTCGATCATGGTGTGTTCACCGCGGTCGTCGACTGCGAGGGCCGCTCCCTGAACGACGTCCACGCCGACCTGATCGCTCGCCTTGGCCTCAACCAACCCACCAACGGGAGGCCCCGATGACTCAGAATTCCCCGCCCCTGGTTCTGCCGTCCGGCCTGTCCCGCGCCATCGCCGCGCTCCCGGACAAGGACCGGAACCGCCTGGACGACATCATCACCCGGCTCCACACCGTCAACGGGCGCCTGTGGGACACCGAGGACCGGGTGCGCGGCGCCTTACTCTCCGCCGCCCAGGTCGCCGACTGCAAGCGCGAGATCGACCAGCTCAATGCCGAACGGAACCTGCTCGCCGAGCGGGCTGACGAGGTCCTCGGCTCGCTGGCCGACGCGGGCCGCGCCGACATACCGCTGCACACCGAGACGCTCGCCTCCGTCGTCGACCGCCTCTCGGTGCTGACACTGAGGATCTGGCACAGCGAACGGGTAGCTGCCCGGGACGAGTTGGCCCGCAGACGTGTCCCCGTCCTTCACGGCCAACGGGAGGAACTGTGCGCCGCCCTCAACGCGCTGGTCTCCGACGTCGTCGCAGGCCGCCGCCGGCTCCCCGTACCGGCTCGCTTCAAGCTGTACGGCCGGGACGGCGCCGCCCCCGCAGAGATCAAGCCGAGTCGGCGGCTGCGCCGGGTCCTCGCCTTCGGTGGACTGAGCGAGTGCGGCAAGAGCACCAGCGCCGAGTTCGTCCAGCGCACCTGCGGTGCGCAACGCTTCAAGATCGGCTTCCTGTTGCGGCAGGCGGCGCACCGGGAGGGTCTCGCGGACCCGTACGCCCTGTCGCCCCGTCGGCAGGCCGAGTTACTGCTCGGTGAGCTGAACCGTTTCGCGGACGCGCACGTCGACACGGAGTTGTTCACCATCGAGTCCGTCCACGACGACGCCTCGATCGCCGAGCTCAAGCGACTCATGGGCGACGCGCTCCAGATCGTCTACCTGGACGCCTCGTTCGCCCTTCGCGTCGAGCGGTCCGGCACTCCGGCACAGGCCGTCGCCGCGAAGGACGAGATCAAGATGAGCCGTGGCGCCCACCAGGTAGCCGCGCTCGCCGACCACGTCATCGACAACACCGGCAGCATCGCCGCCCTCCGCGCCCGGCTCCGGCGCATCGCGGCCCCGCCCGCATCCACGGCGCTGCGCGCGGCCACTCCGTACGGGCTGGGACTGCCTGCCGCCGTAGCCTCGGCGACGGCCGACTTCACCGACGCGGTACGGGCCTACGGCCCCGGCGTACGGCTCGCCGCCCTGACCGGCAGCCCCGGCGAGGGCAGCTGGATCGTTGGCTGGTCCGACCTGGACCTCCTCGTGATCGCCGAGCACGAGGCCATCGGCCGGGTACACGAGGCCCTGGAGCAGTACCGGACCGCTCTCGGCGGTGCCGCCTCCCTCGGCCCCACCCTCGTCACCCCCGGCGAACTGACCGCCCGACGCCTCACCCCGCGCCTGGCGTTCGTCCTCCACCAGCTCCAGCAGGGCAGCCCTGTTCTGCATGCCGCACCCAGCCTCGAACTGCCGACGATCAGCCGAGGCGAGCTGGCGTTCGCCGCTGTCCGGGAACTCCCCCAGGTCATCCTGACCATGCGCCGTCTACGCGCCGACGCGGCGCCGACCGCACTGCGACAGCTCTACAAGCACCTCGTACTCGCCTGCCGCCTGCTCCTGCGCGAGCACAACCAGTGGGAGTCCGGCCCCGATCGGATCCTCGCCGCAGCCTCCCGCATGCCGGGCCTGACGGCCCTCGCGACGCCCTCCCTGGCCGAGATCTCCAGCGCTTGGCGCGACGGCGAGGCCGAGCTCGTCCTCAAGCCCGTCACCGTGGCCGTCGACCAGCTCCTCACCTGGTACGCCGCCCAGCTCGCCGCCTGAACAGGCTCCCTCTCCCTCCTCGTTCTCCGTCCGACAGGAGCTTCGCCATGCCCGAAACCATCGCCGTGCCATCCTTCACCGCCCGGATCGTCGAACGGCTCAGCGTCGGAGCCACGAGCCGCCGTGAGCGCGTCATCCATTCCTTGGACGGCCTCGAGGACCCGGTCCACCCCGAGACCCTCGCCAACACAGGAGCCGACCTGTGGCGTCTGCTCCAGGAGCAGGTCCCGGAAGAACTCGGCTCCGTGGACTTCCTCCTCGGCCTGGACGCCGGCGGCATCCTGCCAACCGTCTCCCTCGCCGGCGCCGCTCAACTCCCGTACAAGATCGCCTGGAAGCTGCACCTCCCGCTCGACGGCGCGGTCCGCTTCTGCGAGCCCCACGCGATGCGCACCGACGTCTTCGCGTACGGCATCACTCCCGGCCGGCGCATCATCATCGTGGACGACGAGATCACCACCGGCCGGACCCTCGCCGACCTCACCCGCCGCCTCCGCGAGGCCCGCGCCGTCCCGCTGGCGGCGGCCTGCCTGGTGGAGGACACGACCCGCGGAGCCCGCGACCTGCTCACCGACCTCGGTCTGCCGCTCGTCTCGCTCACCACGATCGAGGGCGCGGAATGACAGCTCTGGCCCCGGCGGGGATCCGGTCCCACCACGGTTCCCTGATCATCCCCGCCGGGGCCGTCCACACCACCCCGCTCGGATACGACCGGGACAGCGTTCCCGTCGGCGCACCGCTACCCCTGGCTGCCTCCGCCGAGCTTGTCCACCGCCTGAGCGGGTGCGGCGAGATCGTCGTGGCCTTCGAGGGGAAGCTCGGTGACACGCTCCTCGCACTGTCGGGGGTCCGCGCGGTCCTCGATTGGATGCGGTTGCGGTCGGTACGCGTGGCCGTCCGGGCGGTGGGTCCGTACGCAGGGCTGATCGCCCGCACGGGGCTGATCACGCAGCCCCAGGCCAGCGCTCCCAGCGGCTGGCGAGCCGTGATCGGCGACCGCACGGGCGTTGAGGCGCACGGCTCGGAGACGGCGGTGAGCCTGGTGCTCGACCCAGCCGCCCCGCCGTGCTGGTCGAGCGACGGCCGCACCCACCCGGACCTGCCCGCCCGCCACTACCTGGCTCTGGAGCGCCGCCTAGGCATCCGCCTGCCCGGCACGGCTCCGTTCGCTCCCACCCTCGCGACCGGGCCGAACAACCTCGTGGAGGAGCTGCGCTCGGTGGGCTGGCTGGGCGGTCTGACCATCGCCGCCATCACCGCCACCAGTTGGCCGGAGCGCAAGGACTACACCGCCCAGCGCTTCATCGCCCTCGCCGAGCACATCGCCGAGGCACAGCAGGCCCAGGCCCGGCTGCTGCTCATCGGCGGTAACCCAGGCCACGGCCTCCGCGTCACGGCGGAGGCTCCCCGGCGTCACGTGCAAGCCCTCCACATCGACGGGATGCCGGCCGACGGCCTCGTCGACCTCTTCCCACACTGCCAACTGATCGTCGGCAACGACACCGGCCTCACCCACCTCGCCGCGATGGCGCGCGGCGGCCAGGATCGCGGCGGACCGCCGGTCATCGGCCTGTACGCGCGCCACAGCCACAGCAAGTGGCGCACCGGCCTGTCGCACCACCATGCCGTCGCCACCAACCTGTCCGACCGCATGCACCAGGGCGACCTCTGCCCCGTCCGCGACGCCATCGCCCCGAACTCGGACGTGCACATGGACGCCTTCCCGCCCGCCGCGCTGGCCCAGGTCGGCCTCGAACTACTCAACGAGGTGGGGCGATGACCTTCCGGCCTCTCTTTCGGGTCGGGCCGGTGCGACGCTTCACCCGCAACCTGCTCTGCCCGGTCAACCTCTTCGGCCACTCGCTGCTCCTGAAGTACACCCGCAACCCGGCCGAGGCTCGCGAGGAGATCCGCGGCCACGCCCGCCTGGCCCGGCACTACCGCGTCCCCACCCTCCACGTTCATCTGCGCGTCCCGGGCGGGCATTTACTCACGTACGAACGCCTGCCCGGCGGCACCAACCAGGGACTTCTGCTCGACCTTCTCAACACAAACGGACCGACCAGCCACCTCCACACCTACATGGACCAGCTCACGGCCGCGTACCAGAAGGTCATCCTCACAACGGCATGGCCGGCCGATCCGGCGCACGTCGTCCGCAAGCTGTACTGGGACCGCGCGGCACCCGGCGGCCGACTCGACACGTACTACGCCGGCAAGGACTTCCTGATCGCCGACGGCCTCGTCGACATCCCGGTATCCCGCCTCAACACCTACGCCCTGAAGATCAACGGCCGCCGACACCACCTGGATTGGGCCGCCACCCTCCGTTGGCTGCGCGGGCACTTCGCCACGGCAGAGCCGGTCTGGGCGGCCCTCACCCAAGGCGACCCCACCGACGTCAACCTCGCCCATCCGCTCGCCTGGTTCGACTACGACACCGCAGGGATGAACAGCATCCCCGGCGAGTTCGCCAACTTCCTCTGGTACGCCTCCGCTCTCGGCGGCTGGCTCGTACCCACGTACAACCCGACCGCCTTCGCCGACCACCCCGCCACCTTCACCCACGTCCCGGCCAACACCCCCGAGATCCGACGAGCGGCGATCGATCACGCCACCAGCACCATCGACATCGACTACACGCCGCGCCTCTCTGCACCTCGGCGAGCCGCCGTGACCGCGTACTGGAACAAGCTCGTACGACCAGTCGCGGACCGTCTCTGGCCCGGCGAGGACCTGGCGAACCTGCTCCGCCCCTACCTCGCCATGCGCATCCTCGGCGTCTTCAACTTGGCCGACCTGACCGCTGAGGACCGGCTCGTCCTCCTCGCCCGGCTCGCCGAGGCCATGAGCCCCGCCTTCGCCCCCGCCACCTACTTCTGCCCGCTGGAGTCGCCATGCCCGGCCTCCTGAACGGCCGCACCGCCCTGGTCACCGGAGCCACCGGCGGCCTCGGCTCGGCCATCGCCCGCCGGCTCGCTGCCGACGGCGCCACCGTCGCCCTCGCGCACCTCGACGACAACCTGGCCGCAGCCGAGCTCGCCGCCCACATCACCGACAGCGGCGGCGCCGCAATCTCCCTGGCAGCCGACCTCCGCGACGCCGAGGCCACGCGCGCCCTCTGCCACCAGGCCCACGAGCGGCTCGGTCCGATCGACATCCTGGTCAGCAACGCCGGCGCCTACCCGCGCCGCCCGTGGACGGAGACAACGCCAGCTCACTGGGACGGGGCTCTGGCCTCTAACCTGACCAGCCACTACCTCCTCGCCCACGAGCTGACCCCTGCCATGACGGCCGCCGGCTGGGGCCGGATCATCACCATCGGCTCGGTCCTCGCCACGGCGGGCCGTCACGACCTCGCCGGCTACATCAGTGCCAAGGCCGGCCTCGAAGGACTCACCCGTGCCCTCGCACGCGAACTCGGCCCAGCCGGCATCACCGTGAACTGTGTCGCCCCCGGTTCCATCCGCGTCCCCGCTGAGGACACCGTCGTCGACGACTCGGAAGCCATGACCGTCAGGCAACTCGCCCGCCAGTGCGTCCAGCGCCGGGGCCGCCCGGAGGACATCGCCTCGGCCGTCGCCTTCCTCGCAACCGACGACGCCGGCTTCATCACCGGCCAGACCCTGCGCGTCGACGGAGGCTGGATCCTTGGCTGACATCTGGCTCATGCGCCACGGCGCCTACGAAGGCCACCGCCCCGGCTACCACGCCCCGCACGAAGCCGCCCTCACGCAGGAGGGCCGCGAGCAGGTACGCCGCTCCTTGCCCCTCCCTGAGGGAATCACCGCGATCGTCACCAGCCCGATCCCCCGCGCCCGTCAGACCGCCACCCTCGTCTCGCACCTCTCGGGCCTGCCGATCGTGGCCACCTCCGGCCTCCTTGCCGAATGGCGCGCCCCGAGCATCGTTCTCGGCCGCACGGCCGAGACCTACCCACCGGCCTACCGCGCCTGGCGAGCCCGCCGCCTCGCCAACCCCTCCCTACGCTGCGAAGACGGCGAAAGCCTCACCGACCTCCACACCCGTGCCCGCCACTGCGCCGCCTTCCTCCACCACACCGCTAGGCGCCACGGCCCCCTCCTGGCCGTCTCCCACACCCTCCTCCTCGGCGTCCTCACCCACCTCCCAGAAGGCCCCGCCGCCTTCACCACTGCGGCAAAGGCGCCCCTGCAGTTCGCCGAGACCCGTCTCTTACCCGCCCACCAACGCGTGGGACCTGATGTTCGGCGACCTGCCCGGTAAACCACCGGCGATCCGACTACTACGCCCGGTGAAAGACGCTCCTACCCGTACGTCTCCTTCCAGCGCTCCCGGTGCCGACGGTCTCCCTGCCCCGTACCGTTGACCGCACTGAGCGACAGCAGCGAGGCACCGTTGTTCCACAGACCGAAGTGATCACGGTGGACCGCCAGGATGTCGTTCTCCGCGGCGAACATCTCTGCCGGGCCACTGAAATAAGTGGTGGCCACGAAGATCGCCACGTCGGCCTTGAAATGCACCTTCGCACCAAGCAGATCCCGGACCTCCCGGCTGGGGATCTTGCGCTTGGGCGCGTACCGCTTGCACTGGATCACCATGCTCCGCCCATCGGGAAGGTGACCCAGCACGTCAGCCCCATTGTCGTGCGAGCCACCGACCCTCCGCACATCAGTGCACCCGTCACGACGACACAGCTTCCCGACGAAGTCCTCAAATTCCGTCCCCGTCATGAGGTCAATCTCGGCAAGTGTCCGCTGCCCTGCCCGCACGGCCTCGTCATGCCGCCACTGCCGATCACCGCCCCTGATGAACCGGTCGGTGTGCCACAGCCACCACCCGCCACCGCCGAGGCTACTGAGAGCAAGTGCACCGACGAGATAGGGCCAGATCACGCCCCAAAACGCCACTACCACGACAAGGCCGAGGCCACCGGCGGTGGCCCCGATCTTGAGATGCCGCTGCCGACGTCCACGCGCAGCTGAGGTCCGCAACTTCCGTGCCACTGCCATGCTCCTCCCATGTGGTCTGGCACAGCAGGATCAAGGAAGCAGCGCCGGAGCATCAGGTTGCCAATCAGCCACTGGCTGATTGGCAACTTCTCGCCCACCTGGCTGTCGGGCCCCAGGACCGGAGCCTCGCCATGGACGCACGGGATACGCGCCGGGGATACCACGGCATTGCTGCGTACAACCAGAAGAACCTCGTCCAGCTACTCACGGAGTCGGGCGACTGCGCCACCATGGCCTGAATCGCATTCTTGTCGTCGACATCGGGAGTTCCTACCGTCCCTTTGCATGGACCCCACGGCCTTCGACGTGATCAAGCGTCTCGGTGACCTTCTGACCGTGCAGGTGAACTCATCGGCCGAACTCAGCGCCGGAGTGGAGAAAGCAGCCAACGCCGTCGACCGCGAGCGGGCGAAAAAGAAGACCTCGAACGAAGGTCATGGTCCGCGCAAGCCGGGTCTGCGCCAACTACCCCGGGCCGAGCGTGGTCCCCTATGGGTGACTCCATGGGATGTGCTCGCGACATTCGCGCGCGGTACGGCGTTGGCGAGGCAAGGACGAGGCAGGGGACTGGCTGAGCACTGGCAGGGGCTGAAATACTGCCGCGCCTTCGCCGCCGACCGGCACGGGAGTCTGCGCCTTACCGATGAGGGGAAAGCGCCCGAACTGTCCTATCGGGCCATGCAGGCAAGGGAGCTGGGCCGAGCGTTCGGGCTCGCCGTCGCTGAGTGGGCGCTTCGCGAAAGGTATCCGGACCACCTGATCAGCATTGTCGACGCGGAAACCGTGCTGCTTCCCGGCTTCGCGCGAACAAAGCCGGCCGGGACTCTGGGCGCGAGGCCGCGGCCGGACTTCCTGTTGGAGGCATGGCGTCCCGGTGAAGGCTCCCGAGTCTTCGTGGTGACCGTGAACGGCAACCACCAGGCCGTGACGCCGAAGACCTCCGCAAGCTCTCGCACGACATACAGGCAGCTGGCCCGGGGCAGTGAGCGCGTGGAGCGATTCCATCTGGGGCAGAGGAACTCGACTCCCGCGCTCACGACCTCGACCGAGTTCCTGGCCGCCGCCGGTGTGACGGTGCATGTCCTGCACACGGATGGAGGTGTCGAGCTTCCCTTACGACCGGCGGCCGGTGCGGATTCAGCCGATACGCCCATCGGCCGCCGGACCCTGCCGTACGTGGACTCCGTGGCCCTCCCCAAGGAGCTGGGGGCGGAACGGCACAACGCATTCTTGATCCCCGAGAAGGAGTTCTCGTGGTTCAGCCGCGTCGTCGCCCGGGCGCACGCCGCCGGGCAGCTCTCCCTGGCCGGCGGGGGCGGGGCTGTCGGCCAGTATTTGATCGACGAGCAGGGCCGCAAGCACTTCAGCGAAACCGCCTACGCCGGGACTGCCAGTGTCCACGACGCGAAAGCCTGCTTCGCCGGCGAGCAGTATGTCGGCACTGACCAGGTCTTCCGTGTCAACGGCACGCGGGTCGAGGCGTTTTCAGGCATGGCCGCAGATCTCTACGCCCTGCTCGCGAAGGGCAAGGTGGAGGAGTATCGCCGACGGACTTACGAGCGGCGGAATGACTGGCCTGAGCCGGACGACATCGACGACTGGGGTGCGAGTTCCATCCGGCCGGACGGCACCGCACTCGCGATAAGGGTGATGCCGGAGCCGGCATCGTCCGACGACCGTTCCCGAGGCTGATCCGTACGAAGGAGAGTCCCGGAGGAGAAGCCGGCTCTTGCCGGTCCGTGCCGACTCGAGCTGGTCCGGCGCCTCCCCTCCGGCGCTGGGCAGAGTGGCCGGATGCCGTCCCTCCAGCTCATCCCCGGCTGTCCCACTCGACGGCCTACGTGCCAAAGTCGCTGGACAGGCCAGCAAGCGCATACGCGAAGGCAAGGAGCGGCACATGCACAACGGGGGATCGCCGTGGACACTCACTGTGCCCACAGGGGGTGACACACTCCGGCAGGAGCGTCTCACCCGGGATCTGCACGACAGTCTTCGGAGGGCAGACGATCTCGTCGTCGGCTTCCATGACGCCGAAGAGCCCGCCGAACCGGGCAGTAAGGGCACAGGTGTCGGCGAGGTGGCTCTCTGGGCCGCCACCACCGCGGCAGTCGCCCGTCCGGCGTCCCAGGTCCTGATCACCCTGATCAAGGAGTGGTGCGCTAAGGAGCGGCACCGCAAGGTCGTGGTCACCATCGGGGACGACTCCATCAAGATCACCGGCCGTCCGGACGCCGCACAGGAGCGCATGGTCCGGGAGTTCCAGGATCGGGTCGCCGGCGACGACGGCACCGCATCGGACGACGACGCGACGTGACCCGCTTCCACAAGCGCCGAGCTCTCCTGATCGGCAACGAGCACTACGACGATGGCCGCTTCTCTTCGCTGGCTTCCGTAAGGGCGGACGTGTGGGGACTCACCCAGGTCCTGAAGCACCACAAGATCGGCAACTTCGTCTCCGTACAGACAGAATCCGATCTCGCCGCCGATGACATGCGAGCAGTCATCGGTGAGTTCCTCCAGGAGCGCGACGAGGACGAACTCGCGTTCGTGTACGTCTCCGGGCACGGCGTGCGCACCGTACGTGACGGCGGCGAGTTCCACTTCGTCGCCAAGGACACCGACTACGACCGGGTGGCCGCGACCGGAGTCAGCGCCGGGTTTCTCAACGACGCGTTGGAGGAGTGCGTCGCACCGCAGAAGATCGTGATGATCGACTGCTGCCGCAGCGGCGGGTTCGCTGTGGGTCTGCGTACGTCGGACCGGCAAGGTGACGGCTCCGTGGCCAAGTCCGGCGAGCGGCCCCCGCTGACGAGCAGGGGCGTGTACGTCCTGTCGTCCTCGCGGGCCGGGGAGGACTCGTACGCGGACGCGGGCGGCGGCGACGATGCGAAGCCGTCAGCATTCACCGGCGAGGTCATCGAGGCGCTGCGCACAGGGAAGGTCAGCAAGGACAGCGGCAGCGCGGTGACGGTCAGCGACCTGTTCCACTATGTCAACCGGCGTATGCGTGCCCAGGACAGCGGGCGTCAGGTGCCGGTGCAGTCCGCGCTCGGCGTCGACGACCGCATCGTCATCGCGGACAGCCCCTTCGGCCGAGCCCCCATCCTGAATCCTCTGAGTCCTCGGCCCCGGGCAGCCGCGGGAGAAGCTGCACCGCCACACGCCGTGAAGTCCGCTCACGCACAACCCACCTGGTCCAACCTGCTGGACTACTACCGCGAGTGCGTCCTGGCCGAGAGTGCCGAGACACCTCTCATGGACGTGAGTCGGCAGGGCACGTCGTACGTGTGTCTGGACGGCGCGGAGAGGTTCATCTCCGGCGACGTCGACGACGACGGCTGCGTCGCGCTCCCCAAGGAAGCGGGCCCGCTGGTGGATTCAGCGGCAGAGGAGGATGCCGAGCTGTGGGCGGGCTATCCGGCCGTGCTACTCACCGGGCCTCGTACCGGGAGCCCCTGGCGGCAGCCGAAGTTCGCGCCCCTGCTGGTGCGCCGGGTCGAGATCGTCCAGGACGAGGGCGAAGTGCGGCTGAAGCCGTACGGGCCGGTGCAGCCACACCCTCAGTTGGCCCACGACTGGCTGGGCGAGGACGAGGCCAACCAGCTCATCGACACGTTTCAGCCGTCCTGGCATCGAGGACAGCACGACCGTATGGCGGTGGAGGTACGCAACCTCCTCACCCAGGAGTTCGAGCTGCCGTGCGTACAGGAGCTCCGCCCCGACCAGCTCGCCGACCACATCGACGTGCGCACACCCGGCCACGGGGCCCGCAACACCGCGGTCCTGTTCTCGGCACGCCCCCAGACGAACTTCACGAAGGGGCTTCTCAACGACTTCGCCCGCATCGCCGAACAGACTGACCAGATCGGAAATACCGCCCTCGGGGTGATCGCGCCCGACCCCTCGCAGCGCATCCGATGCCTCGCCCACACAGATCCCGAGCCGGCGAGCCTCGTGACTCCGCTGCCCTGCAACGAGGCGCAGAGCTTGGTTCTCCGGTCCGCCATGACCCGTCGCCTCACCGTGGCCACGGGCCCGCCCGGCACCGGCAAGAGCCAGCTGGTCGCCAATCTCGTCGCCACGGCGATCGCGGCAGGCCAGACCGTGCTCGTCGCGTCCACCAACAACGATGCCGTGGACGAGGTATGGCGCCGCTGCGACGAGCTGGTGCCCGGCAGCGTCGTGCGCACCGGCTCGGCACGGAGGACCGGCAAGAGCAACGCGGAGCACGAGACCGCCGCGCTCCACGCGCTGCGTACCGGCCCAGAGCCGTCCACCACCGTGGCCACGGCAGCCATGGAGACCATGCTGGCCGCCGACCGCCTGACAGAGGTACGGCGGCAGCTGGCCCACATCGCCGAGACCGAGCTGAAGCTACGCCAGGCAGGCGAGGCGCGAGCCCACTATGCGGGACAGCTCGGGATCACCGTCACCGAACTCCAGGAGCTGCTCGGCGGCCCGCAACTGCCGAGGGAGCTGGAGGACAGCGCACGCCGCCGCTCCCGCGCGCGCTTCCTCGGATCGTGGCGCCGATCCCGTTTTCTGCGCAAGGTCGGCCTGGAGGGGTACACCGGTGATCCCGTTACGGGCTGCCTCGCGCTCGCCGGGTTCGCCGCGGCCGAGGCGGAATGGCGTGACGGGCGCGAGCGCGCGGCCGTCGTTGACGACACAGCGCTCACGCGTGACCTCCGCGATGCGGAGAGCGCCGTCCAGGACGGTTCACGTACGTTCCTCGCCACCAAGGTCCAAGCTGCCGCCTGGGCCGGACGCCGCCACATCATGGAGCTGTTGACGGCCCGGGAGGGCAAACGCGGCGACTGGCCGCAGTTGAAAAGGGTCCTCGGGCGCTCGGGAACCTCGATGAACGCGCCCGCGGTGGCCGGATGGGCGGTCACCAGCCTCTCCGCCCGGCGTTTCCCACCGGACCCGGCCCTGTTCGACCTGGTCGTCATCGACGAGGCCAGCCAATGCGCCATCCCCCAAGTCCTGCCCCTGCTGTTCCGCGCACGGCGCGCCCTGGTCATCGGCGACCCCATGCAGCTGACGCACATCACGAAGACCAGCCCGCACCGCGAGGCTCTCATCCGGCGCGGGCACGGGCTGCGGTCCGACTGGCTGGAGAAGCACCACCTCGCCTACCGGCGCCACTCCGCCTTCCACGCGGCCGAGCAGTCCGCAGGCGGCACGCTGCTTCTCGATGAGCACTTCCGCTGTCATCCTCACATCGCGGGGATCTCCAACGAGTTCTTCTACGACGGTGGGCTGACCGTTCTTACCGACACCCGTGGCCGTCCAGCACTGGCAAACCGTTCCGCCGTGATCTGGACGGATGTGGCCGGGCGGGCCGCCCGGCCTCTGTTCGGTGGCTCCTGGGTCAACGAGAACGAGATCCGCAAGGTGCACGACAGCGTCCGCTACCTGCTGGAACAGCTGCCGCCCGAGGCCACCGTTGGCGTCGTCACTCCCTTCACTGCACAGGCCGAAGCCCTACGCAAGCGACTGAGCCCGTACGACGAGGAGCGTCTGCGCATCGGTACGGTGCACACCTTCCAGGGCGGTGAACGCGACGTCATGGTGTTCTCCCTCGTCGTCGGTGAAGGTATGCACCCGGGCTCCGTCGCATGGGTCGGTGAACAGCTGAACCTGTGGAACGTCGCCATCACCCGGGCCCGCAGTCACCTGGTCGTGGTCGGGGACAAGAAGCTCTGGCGGAAGCGGGGAGGCGTGGGCGGCGCGCTGCTTGAGGCTGTGGAGCGGGACGGCCTACCCCTGGGAGGCGAAGGCGAGGACGTACTGCTCAAACGCTTGTACCAGACCCTCTCCCTCGCGGAAGGAGCCACTGTCACGCTCGGCGAGACCATTCACGGGTATCCCACGGATGCCGTCGTGCGCGACATCGGCGGAGCTGCCCCCCAACCCGTGCTTCTCGATCGAGGAGTGGAAGAGGACGGCGACGCGGCACGCCACCTCCGGCTCATGCTGCACCGCCGAAATCTGCTGGGCGATGGTGACGGTGAAGCCGAAGCGGCGCGGTGGCCGGCCTGGCGGCTGTACGACACCGACGAGCAGCGGGGGTGACCTTCGGGCGTTCCAACCAGTCGACGAAGTGCCGCGTCTGACGTCGTGCCCCGCCAGGAGCCGCAGGTGTCCGGGCGCACGATTCCCAAGCAAAGGCCCGTCGGGCCGGGCCGCAGCGTTGGGAACACGCCCTGCCCATGCGGGTCAGGACGCAAAGCCCGTCGGTGCCACCCTGCAGGAGTACCCGGGCCCCTCTAAGCAGCGTGCAAACTCGCCTATGTGAAGCGGTCGACAAGGGCAGCACGCCTTCACGAGGCGGTCACAACATCAGGACTTGGGAGAATTCTGGGAGATGATCTTCCTCCGGAGCCCGACCGAGCCCCCGCCGCACCAACCCAAAACTTGGCCCTGACCTGCACCGTTAGCAAGGCGACCAGGTGCCGATCTTGCCCGACCCTCATTCGGGACGAAGAGGTCGTGGGTTCAAATCCCGCCACCCCGACAGCTGAAACACCAGGTCAGGGGCCTGATCCGCAAAAGCGGATCAGGCCCCTGACTCGTTCCTGGGGTCATCTTGGGTGCCGTTTGGGTGCCGAGGGCGGGAGGCGACTCCCAGGGCGGCCCCCATCAGCGCCGGGGCGGTTCGATGATCCGACGAGATGGCTCTCGTACGGATACCCCACGTACGCTCTGGTCGTCCGACGCACCCTGCCGGACGCACGAGAGGGCACCGTGGATCATCTCTTCACCGTAGACGGCCGGACGGCCACACCGATATCGCGCACCCGGCTCGCCGCCGAGGGCCTGCTGGAGCGGGAACACCTCCAGGAGTGGGTGATCGCCCATCCCCAGGTGCTCGGGGAGTCGGTACTCGTGATCACCGCGGAGTACGACCGGTGGGCCGACATGGACGGGGTGCCGGCGCGCGACCGGCTGGATGTTCTGGGGCTGGACGCGACCGGGCGTCTCGTCGTGGTCGAGCTGAAGCGAAAGACGGCCGACCGGGACGTGCACCTCCAGGCGATCACCTATGCCGCCCTGGTGTCCCGCTTCGACCTCGACACCCTCGCCCAGGCACACAGTGACTTCCTGTCGCGCCGAGGGCAGGCCCTCGGCATCGACACGTGCAAGCAGCGGCTGCTCGACCACGTGGACGGGGAGTGGAGTCCGGAACTGCTCCAGCGGCCCCGGCAGGTGATCATCGCCGCCGATTTCCCCAAGCAGGTCACCCACTCCGTCGTCTGGCTGTCGGAGATGGGCCTCGACATCGACCTCGTCCAGGTCGGCCTGTGGCGGGTGGGAGAACACCTCGTCGCCGGGTTCACCAAGGTCTATCCGACCCCGGAGGTCGAGGAGTTCACGCTCGCACCGGCCCGGGTCGAAGGCGAGGCGGCGGCCGAAAAGCTGCGGGAGCGCTCGCAATCAAGGAGGGCCGTCCACACACTCGTCGGTGCGGGCCTGCTGCCCGACGGGACCAGGCTGCTGCTGACACCGCGCCACCGCGTGCCGGAGGCCATCCGCGCCGCGATCCGGTCCTGGGCGGCGCAGAACACCGCCCGGGCGGCTGCCACCTGGAACAACGATGCGGAGAGTCCTCTGACTTGGGATGCGGACGGAGCCTCTTACACCCCCACCGGGCTGGCCAAACACATCTTCATGAACGTGACTGGCCGTTCCCTGGACTCCGTCCAGGGAACGACGTGGTGGGATGTGGACACCACCCACGTGCCTGTCGGCGTCGACCCCGAAGCCTGGGCCACACTGGCAGGGACAGGCCTCACCGGACTGGTCGGGCAGCTCAACGGAACCCGCAAGGACTGGGCCGGGCTGCACACCCTGCTGAGTGCCGTCCCAGCCGGACGGTGGGCCTCCTACAGCGACCTGGCGGCAGTGCTCGGGAGCCATGTCGTCCTCACCAGCCAGCACCTCGTCACCTGCGGCCAATGCCCCAACGCCTGGCGGGTTCTCACAGCCACCGGGAAGGTCAGCACCAGTTTCACGTGGCCCGACCCCTCGCGCACGGACACTGCCAGAGACGTCCTGATCGGCGAAAGCATCCGTTTCAGGGGAGACAGGGGAGATACAGCCGACCCGGACCAGCGCCTGCGCGAGAACGAGCTCCGGCACCTTCTCGACGGCTGAGAGCCCCTTCGAGGCCCTCAGCCCATCGTGATCTGCCCCTGGCTCAGACGGCCGCGCCGCCGAAGCGTTCGCGGTAGGACTCCAGGTCGTCTTCCGTGATCTTCGCGAAGAGGACCGGCGGGACGGTGAACGGGGTTCCGGCCGGGACTGCGTCCAGGGACGTGGCATGCTCGGCGGTCACCCAGGTCGCGGTGTCGGCGGTCGGCAGGGCGAAGGACCTGCGCATCGCGGCGGCCGAGGACGGGATGAAGGGTTCGGAGACGATCGCGTACAGGTGGATGAGGTTCATCGCCGTACGCAGGGTCAGGGCCGCGCCCTCCGGGTCGGTCTTGATCTCCAGCCAGGGGGCCTTCTCCTCCAGGTAGGAGTTGCCCGCCGACCACAGGGCCCGCAGTGCCGCGCCCGCCTTGCGGTACTGGAGGGTGTCCATGTGCTCTTCGTACTCGGCCAGGAGGCGGGCGATCTCCTCGCCGAGTCGCGTCTCCGCCTCGCCTGCCGCCGCGCCCGCGGGGACCTCGTCGCCGAAGCGCTTGCGGGAGAAGGAGAGCACGCGGTTGACGAAGTTGCCGAGGGTGTCGGCCAGGTCCTTGTTGACCGTGGCCGCGAAGTGCTCCCAGGTGAAGGAGGAGTCGTCGGACTCGGGGGCGTTGGCGATCAGGAAGTAGCGCCAGTAGTCGGCGGGGAGCGTCTCCAGGGCGGCGTCGGTGAAGATGCCGCGCTTCTGGGAGGTGGAGAACTTTCCGCCGTAGTACGTCAGCCAGTTGAAGCCCTTGACGACGTCGACCTTCTTCCACGGCTCGCGGACACCGAGCTCCGTGGCCGGGAACATCACCGTGTGGAACGGGACGTTGTCCTTGGCCATGAACTGCGTGTAGCGGACGGTGTCGTCGGCCTCGTACCACCACGACTTCCAGTCCCGCACCTCACCGTCCGGGGCGGCGTCCGACCACTCCTTCGTCGCGCCGATGTACTCGATCGGGGCGTCGAACCAGACGTAGAAGACCTTCCCCTCGGCCGCCAACTCCGGCCAGGTGTCCGCCGGAACCGGCACACCCCAGTCCAGGTCGCGGGTGATCGCCCGGTCGTGGAGGCCCTCGGTCAGCCACTTGCGGGCGATGGAGGACGACAGTTGCGGCCAGTCGGCCTCGTGCCGGGCCACCCACTCCTCGACCTCGTGCTGCAACTTCGACTGGAGGAGGAACAGGTGCTTGGTCTCGCGGACCTCCAGCTCCGTGGAGCCGCTGATCGCCGAACGCGGCTCCAGCAGGTCGGTGGGGTCCAGGACGCGGGTGCAGTTCTCGCACTGGTCGCCGCGCGCCTTGTCGTAACCGCAGTGCGGGCAGGTCCCCTCGACGTAACGGTCGGGGAGGAAACGGCCGTCGACCGGCGAGTAGACCTGCCGGATCGCCCGCTCCTCAATGAAGCCGTTCTCCTTGAGCCTGCGCGCGAAGTGCTGGGTGATCTCGACGTTCTGCTGCGAGGAGCTGCGCCCGAAGTAGTCGAAGGCCAGCTCGAAACCGTCGTACACGGCCTTCTGGTCGTCGTGCGCCTGCGCACAGAACTCCGCCACCGACACCCCGGCCGCCTTGGCAGCCAGCTCGGCGGGCGTGCCGTGTTCGTCGGTCGCGCAGATGTACAGGACGTCGTGACCGCGCTGGCGGAGGTACCGGGAGTACACATCCGCCGGAAGCATCGACCCGACCATGTTGCCCAGGTGCTTGATCCCGTTGATGTAGGGAAGCGCGCTGGTTACCAGGTGTCGAGCCATCCTTGGATGCTCCATTTCGTACGTACGGCGCCGGTGGCCGTGCCACGGCGGGCCCAGGCAGGGAGGAAAAGCGCAGCGGGTGGCGACCGCGTGAGAGCGGGCAGCTGCGAACCGCCGCAATCGTATGGCAACCGGGGGCCTGCCCGGCGAGGCGTTTATCCCTCGGACGCCCGGCCGGTTCCGTACAGCCCAGGCCGTCCGTCCCGTATCGCTCCCGGCCGGTTCGCCCCGGTTCCGTAGCCCTCACCGCACCAGGATCAGTCCGCAGCTGTACGCGCGGGCGTGGCCGATGCCCTGCGTCAGGGCGGCGACGAACACCTGCGGGTCCGTGACGGTGAGGGTGCCCTTGATCTCCGCGCGGGCGATCCGGAGCCCCTTGTGAGGGGCCGGGCTGGAGACCTTCGGGAGCATGCGGAGGGCCAGCCGGTCGGTGTCGGCGTCCGCTCCGATACGGGTCACGCCGTCGGGGGCCACGGCGGGCTCGCCGGTGGGCTGGAGGCGGCGGGCGAACCAGGTCTTCACATGCTCGGGGCGGGTGTGCGCGACCCGGGTGCCCCGGGTCTTCTCGGGGGAGCCCGGCGCGGGCGGACGGCTGTACACCGGGTTGACGACCGTACGGAAATCGACCCGGTCACCCACACGGAAGGTGCGGTCGACGGTGAGGGAGTGGGGTTCCTCCGCGAGCGCGGCCCGGGGGACGCGGCCCCAGTCACCGGGGACGGAGGACTGCACCACCAGGGAGAGCAGGGCCTGCCGGAGGTCGATCGTCCAGGTCGACAGGATGCCCATCTGGGAGCGGGCGTCGCGGCTGCCGTCGTCCACCCACCCCTGGAAGCCGCTCATGACGGTGCGGTGCATGTCCTGGGCGTCGATCAGGGACTTGGCGGCGTAGGGGTGCCGGGCGTCCAGGGCGAGCAGGGTGTGCGTGGAGACGAACCTGGCCGTGGTGTGCGGGGTGCTGGGGACCGTGGTGGGTGTGGTGTTCACGGGATGATGTCCCATTCGCTGGCGTGCGGGGCGATGGTGATGCGGTGGCGGGTCTCCCACCGGGGGCCGTGGACCGGGCCGTCCGCGTCGAACCGTACGGGCTGGTCGTGGACGGGGCCGGCGCTCGGGAGGGGGTTCTTGCTCTTGCCCTCGTTCTTGCCCTCGCCCTCACTCTTGCTCTTGCTCTCGCTCCAGACGTACTCGATCCAGGCGTGGGGCCGGTTGTCCACCGCCTGGGCCGTCGCTCGCGCCACCTCTCGTACGTTGGCGGGCAGCAGCGCCTTCGTCTCGAACACCTCCAGCAGCGTGCCCGGCTCGATGCCCAGGGCCAACTGCCCCGACGGCGGGCAGGACTTGCGGCCGAGCCAGAGGAGACGCTTCGGGTGTTCCAGGGCGTGAGCGACCCGTTCCAGGAGTACGGGGTCGGGGTGCTGGAGGCCGACGAGGAAGGCTGCGTCGGCGAGGTACCAGCGTTCGGTGAGCATGGCGTTGCGGCGGACCTCGCCCGAGACGAGGGCGCCGGAGACCGGGTCCGCGGCGATCCGCTTCGGCGCCCCGTACCAGGCGTTCAGGGTGGGGCGGCCGAACGGTCCGGGGGCCTCGTCCCCCGTGCGCGCGCTCGCGGAAGCGTAGACGGAAGCACTCGGGTCCGCCGCCTCCGCCGCTGCCGCCCGGCGGTGGTCCGTGGCCAGGTCGCGGGGGCGGAGCGGGTAGGAGCCTCCCCCCACGGTGTGGAAATCGCGCAGCGGGGCGCCGGGGTGGTCCGCGCGGACGCCGAAGCGGACCTCGGCGAGCTCGCCGAGAGGCTGCTCCCGGTCGAGGCCGAGGGCCGCGGCGCACAGCCCGATCACCCCGGACTTGGTGGGCCGGGGGTGGGTGTCGCGGTGCGCGAACCGGCTCGCCACCCCCCAGGACTGCAAGGGCCCGGCCAGCCGGATGAGCAGCACGTGCTCCTGGGGCATCACGTGCTCCCGGGTCATGGCGTGAGGTCCTCGATCCTCTCCACGACCGTCGCGGACGCCACCAGGCCCGGCTCTCCCAGGAGTTCGTCGATCCCGGGGTCGTAGGTGAGGACCCTCGCCGACCGCAGGTCCTCGCGGCGCCGGCTCACGAAGGTGTGGTGGCGCAGCAGCCTGCGCACCGCCGCGGGGCCCGCCGGACCGTCGCCCCCCGCGCTCTCGGGGGACTCGTCGACGGGGAGCTGGAAGGCGGCGGCGTAGTTGTACGGGCGTTCGCCCTCGAACGCCAGGACCAGGGCGGGCAGCGAACCGGTGGAGGCGGTGGAGTTCTTCTTGGCCTCCGGGAACGCCTCCACGAACGCCTTCACGAACTCCCGCTCGGCGTCGGCGGCGGCCTCTTCCGCCTCGTCCTCCGTCATCCCCGCCACCCTCAGGTTGGTACGGAGCTGGATCCGGTCGAGGACGGTGTGCCGGTAGAAGGTGCCGGAGATCAGGGACTGGTAGCCGGTCATGCCCGCGCCCGCGTCGTCCGCCGCGTCGAGGAAGCTGAGGGCGTTCCGCTTGCGGTCGAGTTTCGCGTCGTCGGCTGCCGCGTAGAAGTCGTCGATCTGTTCCGCTTCGTGCACGGTGAAGGCGTGGCTGCTCTGCACGGCGCCGTCGACGTTCGGTGAGTCCGCGATCTCGGCGAGGAAACGCCCGTAGAGCGCGATGTCCACGGCGTCGCGCGGGGCGATGGCCAGCAGGACGGCGTCCCGGGTGGCCTTGGCGAGGGGCGGGAGCTTCGGGGCGGCGGCGGGCTCCGCGGCGCTCTCCTCCTCCGGGACCGGCGGTGACGCCTCGGACTTCTTCCTGGCCCCCCGGCGGGACTTCTTCGCCGCCTCCGTCCGTTCCTGCGCCGCGAGGTAGCTGTCGCGCCACTCCCTGACCTCGTCGGCGTGCTCGGCGATGTGG
Source organism: Streptomyces sp. NPDC059452 (assembly GCF_042750035.1). NCBI lineage: Bacteria > Bacillati > Actinomycetota > Actinomycetes > Kitasatosporales > Streptomycetaceae > Streptomyces > Streptomyces sp. NPDC059452. Next base: position 49,325 of record NZ_JBHYVE010000007.1, on the reverse strand, counting down.
GCGGCGATTCTCGCCCCGGCGTCGGCGGGCGCGAAGATCAGGACCTTCGTCAGGTTGGCCACGGTCTTCTTGGCCGGGTCGCCGAACTTCAGACCGCTCGCCTCGATGACCGCACGTGCCGTGACGACGCCCTCCTCCCGCTCCCAGCCGTACGCGGACTCCAGCTCCCGCGCCGCCAGCAGCGCCCACTCGCGGGTACGGATCCCCATGCTGCGGCCCTTGAGGGCGCCGAGGCCCGCGTTGGCGCGGTTGCGGGCGTAGACGCGCTCGGCACGCCTGCGGGCCTGGCTGGTGATCATGTGCCGCTCGGCCCCTCCGTAGACGAGGCTCTTGGGCTGGCCGTTCTCGTCCCGTACGGGAAGGACCGCGACAAGGGTCTCCAGGAGGTGCAGGGAGAGGAACTGGCTCTGCGGGGCCTCGGTCACGTGGTCGCGTCCTTCCGCGTCGTCTGCTTGTCCGGTGCCGGACGGCTCCGCGCCGGCGGGGTGTGGAAATCGACGGACCACCCGTAGGAGATGCGCGCCGTACGGTCGTTCCACCGGATCAGGTCCTCGGTGAGCTGCGCCCAGGAGGGCGGGGCCTGGTCGCAGGACCGGAGCCGGGTGACCGTGTGCTGGAGGTGACGCCACGGGATGCGGCGGCTGGCGACGATCCGGTCCAGGAGGCGTTGCGCGCCCGGGTTCTCGGGGCCGACCGCCTTGCCGCTGCCGATCCGGCGGGCGGCGGTGCCGAGGCTGCCATGGCCGTACGAGGGCACCGGCCGGCCCCGGTGGTAGACCGCGAAGAGGAACGCCACCTGCTCGAACAGCTCCCGGTGGTCGTCGCCCCCGTACCAGCCGGCCCGGATGTGGGCGTTGGTCGGGGTCCGGGCGCGGCGCAGGCTGGCGAGGGTGCCGTACTCGCGGTTGCGGACGAGGGAGGTGAGCCAGTTGGTGAGGCCCGCGCTGTCGTGCGGGTAGCTCTGGCCGGTGGAGGTGAGGGCGTCGGGGCGGCCGTGCTCAGGCACGCGCGGTCCGTCTTCGGCTTCGATCCTACGGGGTCCGTCCAGGGCCTCAGTCATGCGCGATCTCTCCTCGGATTTCGGCCGGGGCCTTGGCGCTCTCCATGTCGTCCTCGAAGCGCTGCTGGGCGCGGGCCCGGGCGCGGTGGCCCCGGTCGTTGGGCGGGAGGGAGTCGAGACGGTGGGTGAGGTGGGTGCGGGCCGCGGTGACCAGCGTCCGGGCGTAGCCGACCAGGGGGGCCGACACCGGGTCGTCGTCATCCTCCTCCCCCTCCTCGATCACCTTGTCGAGCAGGTTGCTGAAGGGCTGGGCGGCCACGGGCCAGAATTTCCACCGCCCGTCGAAGCGCGCCACGGTGGCGGCGGTATCGGCGGCGTACGCGGCCGGATAGGCGGTCTCCGAGGCCACGACGGCCGCCCGCTTCAGGCTATCCGCCAGGTACTCGGCGATCTTCGAGCCACGGTAGGAGGCGTGGTGCAGATGCCTGGCCATGCCTGGGGCGTACGGGTAGGAGCCCTGGGTCCAGGCGACCGGCAGAGCCTTGTTGGCGAGCAGGCCCACGGCCCAGAGGTGGTAGGGAGCGCCCGGCCCTTTCTTCTCGTACGTGAGGGAACGGAGCCGTTCGTAGAGGCCGGGCTGCGCGTCCTTCACCGCCCCGTACAGCGCGTGGGCATCCAGCCAGAGCGCCCGGGTGGGCGACGGCCACAAGGGCTTGTCCAAGCCGTTCATGGTGGTGCGGAGCACCGCGTCCTGGAGATGGCGCTCCAGGTCCAGTTCGAGGACTTCACCCGCGCCGATCAGGACCCGGTCGACCATCGCCTGCCCACGCGGGCCGCGGTGCGGGCGCAGGAGGATGGAGCGCCCCAGGGCGCTGTGAAGATCGGCGGAACTCCTCGGAGCCCTGGGCCTGGCTTTCGCGTCGAACTCCCGGCGCTTGATGGTGCCGCTCGTCCAGGAGGTGTTGAGGGGCTGGCCGGGGCCTTCGGGCGGGTAGAGGTTGAGACGCAGTGTCTCGCCGAGCGTGCGCCCGAGGGCGATGATCCGGATACGCCCGGTGAGCCGGCCGGCGGCCAGATTGGTGACGGCGGGCCCGAGCCCCTCGCCGGACATGCGGGCGCGGCCGTACGGGGCGTACACGTGCTGGGTGAGCATGGCCCGGAACGCTTCGGCGGCAGGCAGGGGGTCGTCGCGCTCCAGGTGGTGGTGGTCGAAGTGCTGGTTGTAGTCCCCGGTGTGCTCGATGACGAGCTGTGCCGTCCCCGTACCGCTCTTCCGCATGCAGGGCTCAAGCATCGAGTTCTGGCCGAGCGGCACTTCGGGGTCGAACAGGTCCCAGGACGCGTCCGGTTGGGCCGCCAGCCACGTGGCCGCCCGGCGGAGGTCGTGCCCCTCGGTGATCCAGGTGCGCCACTCCTCGGGGGAGGTGGGGCAGGTGCCCGAGGCGAAGCAGATCGCCAGGAGGTACTCGATGACGGCAACGGTCTCGCCCGGGGTCGCGCAGTGGACGGTACTCAGCCGGTCGGCCTCGGCGAGGACGGCCCGCAGGGAGTGGTGAGCGGTGGCGCCGTCGAGCGTCACGGTGGGGATGCAGGGCTGAGTCCTGGGGTCCCAGCTGAGACGCGGCTCGGCCGAACCGGGAGGGCGCGCTTCGGGCAATGCCTGGCTACCGCTTTCTGGATCATGTCGGGCGGGCGGGAGATGGCGGCGAAGTCGACGTAACGGGCGGGCATTTCGACGAAAAGAACGCTAACAGCTGTTGATCGGTGGGGTGGTGGGGTTCGGTGGATCCGCCCGCTGCCCGCCGCCCGCCGCCCTCGGGCGGGAGGGCGGCGGGCGGAAAGAATCCCCGCTCGCGCGGGGGAAGCCCCAGCACGGCATCCGCACCTGTCGACGGACCATTCCCGCTGAGTACGGGAGTAACGCTTGCCTGCCACCGGGATACCAGTATCCCGGTATCCCGGGAAGCCATCCAGCACACCCTCTTCACCCCAGGCGCGGGCCTATCGGGCGCGGGCTCATCGGGCGCGGACCCATCGGGCTCAGGCCCATCGGGCGCGGGCCCATCGGGCTCAGGCGAGGGCGGCGACCAGCAGGGTGAAGGCGGCGATGACGACGGCGACGCGGACGTAGTGGAAGCGGTCCCAGCGGTTCATCTGCTCCTTCCAGTCCTCGGGCCGGTTCTCGGGGGTCCACGTCTTCCCGCGGTTGTTGATCGGGACGAGCAGCAGGAGCGACATGATCACGCTCAGGATCAGCAGCGCGGCGGCGGTGACGACGAGGCCGGCGCCGTCGTGATGCCACCCGGCGATGGCCCAGGCCCCGCTGAGGACGAGCGAACCGATGTACCAGAACGGCATCACGGCACCGAGCATCCGGCCCCCGTGGGCGCGGCCGCGCAGGCCGCTGTCGCCGGGGAGTGCGTTGAGGATCGGGTTGATGACGAAGGCGACGGAGAACTCCACCCCCACCATCAGGCCGACGACCACGGTGGTGAAGACCTCAAGTGCGGTGAGCATGCTGACCCTCTCGGAATCTAGTGTTGCTAGATGATGGATCAACGCTAGATCTGCCAACGCTCGATTGTCTAGCAATGCTAGAGTCGGGTCATGCCGGTACAGGAACGCAAGCAGCGCGAGCGGGCGGACCGCGAACGCCTCATCGTGGCAACGGCCCGCGAACTCGCCGAGCAGCAGGGCTGGGACGCGGTCACCACCCGCCGCCTCGCCGAGCGCATCGAGTACAGCCAGCCCGTCCTCTACAGCCATTTCCGCGGCAAGCGCGAGATCATCGGCGCCGTCGCCCTTGAGGGCGCCGCCGAGATGGCCGCGGCGCTGCGGGCCGCGACCTCCGCCACGGACGGCCCCCGCCCCCGGGTCACCGCCCTCGCCCGCACCTACCTCGACTTCGCGGAGCGCAATCCGGCGGTCTACGACGCCATGTTCCAGCTCGACGGCGGCCTGGCCTTCGCGAAGGAGGACACACCAGAACCCCTCAAGGACGCCTTCGCCGCCCTGCTGGAAAGCCTCGGCGAGGTCGCCGGGGACGGTGTCCACCCGGCGCTGTTCACAGAGGTGTTCTGGGCGTCCCTGCACGGGCTGGCCACCCTGACCCGGGCCGGACGGCTGCCACCGGAGGACACCGGACGCAGGGTGGAGCTGCTGGTGGACCGGCTCGCCGCCCTCTGACGAACCGTCCGCCGGGCGCACACAGCCGGGCCCTCGACCCTCGACCCTCGGGCCTCGACCTTCGGGCCCCACGCCTCGGACAGGGACACCCGGCCAGCAGGTGAGGGCTTCCGGAGCCGGCCGCCGAAGAGGCCGCATACACTGGGAGATTGCCGATTCAGTCGGCATCTCGGCGGGCTGCGCCCTGATGGACAGCCTCTGTCCCGGGTCCCGCCCCGCATACGCGGAGCGAGACCCGACAGCAACGGCCGAGGCGGCCGTTCTCGGCGCGTTACGGGCGTCGAGAACGGCCGTTCCTCACAGGAAGAGGTGGCTCACCCCGGCGGCCGCCAGCGCGGATGCGACTGCCGCGATACAGATGAGCAACAGATCGCTTCTGTGACGCCGCAGCCAACTCGCCACTGAGTTCTCCGACATGAAGATCCTTTCGTTCCGGTAACCCCCTCCTCGGCCGCAGGTGCCGAAGAGGACGATGCCGGAGCGGAAGGGCGGCGAGCTCCGCACACCCACATTCTGCCTGAACTCCTGGGAAAAAGTTGCACAGTTGGAAACAGAGAGGCCATCGGGAGCTGTAGTGCCCTAGCAGTGCATCGGCACCTGTCGAGTTGACCATCACCCCGACCGCCGTCGCCTGACGAGGATCGTGAGCGTCGAGCGGGCGTCGCGGCGGCGCTCCGGGGTGCGGGCCAGGACCGAGGTGAGGGCGACAACGGCCAGGACGCCGCCGTAGAGCAGGCCGGCGGCGGCTGTCAGGGTTGCGGTGTCCCGGAGCAGTTCGGGCAGCATGGACATGGAGGAACCCTTCGGTCGGAAGGCCGGTGACGACCTTTCGGTTGATGGCTCCAGCCTCTGGCAATGGGCAGACGGGCCGCCAGCAGCCGTTTCGACCTGTACCCGGGCAGGGCGATTTCCGCAGGCCAGCCCACCTTTTATTTACGTGCGCGCAAGGTCTTCCCTGTCGGAGGATCGGGAGAGGGGACAGCGATGCCGGACCGGACTGGGGAGTCGGCCCGCGCACACCTCGGCTCGATGTTGAGGGACCTGAAGCAGGCGTCGGGTCTCGGCCCGAACCAGATCGTCAAGGCCTGCGCGGAGCACAGCCTGAGCAGGTCGACCCTCCGGAACTGGCTCAGTGGCACCTCGGCCCCTGCCGCCACCCCGGAGAAAGAGGACGTCTTCTGGTGCTTGGTCAGGGAGTTGCAGGCGGCCGCCGGGCTCCCGCGTCTCCGCAGCGACGACGAGTGGAAGTCGGCCCTGCATGCCGCCCAACGCGAGGGGGCCCGGAACGGGGGCCGGAACGCCTTCCCACAGCACCAGAAACCGGGGCTCCGCCCCTTTGTCCGGGCCCACCTCCCTGAGTTGCGCGCCCAGGAAGGCCTGGTCGGCCGACGCGGTGAACGGACCGCGATGCACGCCTTCGTGCGCGCCTCCGGCCCGAAGGCGCCCTCATACCTGTGCTGGCGTGCGGAGTCGGCCGTCGGCAAGACGGCCCTGCTCGCCGACTATGTGAAGCGGCCTCCGCCGAACACCGATGTCCTCAGCTTCTTCGTCTCCGAGGCGCACGGAACTCATACCCGTGCCGCCTTCACCGTGGAGATGGGCGAGCAGATCCGCGCCTTCCTGGGCCCGAACAAGCCCGCCGGGTCGGCCCCTGGTACCCCGCAGGGGTGGGCGAAGCTCTTCGGCAAGGCCGCCGCGAAGAGTGCCGGGCACGGGCGGAAGCTCCTCCTCGTCGTCGACGGCATCGACGAGGACATGGTCTGGGCGGGCCCAGGACCACGCGCCGCCGGCCGGAGCGAGGAGGGCAGGGCGCACGGCACCGGCCGGGGCGGGAGCATCGCGGCACTGCTCCCCTCCCGTCCTGGTCTCCATGTGCGGGTCATCGTCTCCACCCGGCACGACCGCGTTCCCGACGATGTTCCCGCCGGGCACCCACTGCGTCTACGGACGTGCTTCCGCGAGCTGAAGCCCCTCACGCAGTCGACCGAGGATGGGCAGGCTCCCCGGACGGGGGCTGATCGACTACGCGCGAGCGACCCGGGCAGAACCGTTGTGGACCTGCTCGCAGTGACGGGCGAGAGCCTGCGCGCGGTGGACCTGGCCGAGCTGGCCCAGGTGCACGTCGAGCAGATCGACCACCTCGTCCACAGCAAGGACGCACGAGGCGTCCTCGTGGACGACCCGGTGACCAGGACGTACGCGCTGGGCTCCGCCGACCTCGTACGGTCGGTACGGCAGGGGCTCGGCCCGGCAGGAGTCGCCCACCGCGCCGCCCTGCTGCACGCCTGGGCCGACACCTGGCGTGCCGCCGGCTGGCCCGAGGGAACGCCTCCCTACCTGTTGACGGGCTACCTCCAGCTGCTGGAAATCCCCATGCACCGTGAGGAGTACGTCCTCGACGCCCGGCGGCAGGCGAGGCTCGCGGCCATGGCCGGCCACGATGTGGCTCTGGCTCAGTTGGATGCGTACGAGGTCGAACTCGGCACGGGTGGGGTGAGCCCGGAACGTCTCGGGGCAGTCGTAGTGAGCCCTGGGCGTTCCGGGACCGCCGTCACGAACCCGGCGCCCCTCGGGGCCGCCGTCGCGAGCCCCGCGAGCCTCGGAGTCGCCGTGCGGCTCGCTGCCTCGCGTGCCCTTCTGGTGGGTCGCGCGCGCCGGGTGCCGCCCGGAGCGTCGGTGCTCTTCGCCCGGCTCGGTGACGTGGCGCGCGCCCGTGCGCTGGCCCGCTTGGCACCGGGCCCGCTGCTCAGAGCCGTAGCACTGGCACAGGTCGCGGTGGAGGTGGGCCGCGCGGGGCTGGAGGGGGCGGAGGGGGCGGACCCGATCGCGGAGGAGGCGGCGGGGTGGGCCTCCCGCGTCGACCGGGTCTTCCCCCGTCCGGCGCAGGACACCGACGCGTACGCGCAGATCGCCGAGGCCGCCCACGGACTCCGCGCCCTGGGCAGGACCGGCCCCGCACGCGCTCTGCTCCGGGTCGTGGTCCTCAGCGGAGCGGCCGACCTCAAGACGGTCGTCGGGGCGGCGGCGGCCGTCCTGGCCGAGGACGCCGACCCGCGATGGGTGGAGGCCGTGGAGGCGCGGGCGGACGACCTGAGCGCGGGCGGCCCCCGCGCGCAGGCCGCAGCCGTGGAGACCTGGGGATCGGTTGCCCACCGGCTGCCTTCCCGGCACGCCGCCATGAGGGAACGCATCCTCGCCCTCTGCGAGGAGCTGGACCCCTCGGACGGCCTGGCGACCGTGGATGTCCTCGCCCTCGCCGCCTCCGCACTGGCGGAACGCACGAAGGTGGCACCGAAGCTGGCGCGAACCGCGCTGAAACGGCTGTCCGCCGCCCTCGACGACCACGACAGCCTCTCCCCCGCCGACCAGGCCCACCTGCAGCGTGAGGTCTCCAGCACGCTGCCCCGGCTGAGCAGGGCCGTGGACATCTCACCCTTCCGCGACGACCTCGTCGAGCTCAAGGAGTTGGTGACAGCCCATCGCGACCGGCTGCGTATCGGCGTGCTCGGCGACGACCTCGCGGAGCGCGGCCAGGCGGAGATCGCCGCAGGCGAGGAGCGCAGGGATGCGGAGGATGCCGCGAACAGGGAGAAGGAGGAGCAGCGACGGAAGGCGGCGAGGAGGGAGAAGGACGCGGAGAACCGGGCGAGGGCAGCGGAGAACGAGAGAGTGCGGCGGACGTTCCGTGGGCTGCCCGCCGCGCCCTCGAAGCCCATCGCCAAACGGAAGCCTTCGCGGGGCCGGACGCGGACGGCGGATCGCCCGGACGTTCGCGGCGATCAGCCCGAGTACGAGGACCGGCTACCGGAACACGTCACTCTTCTCCGGCAAGCTGAGAGGTGGTTCGGAGGCGGGAACACTCAACTCGCCCGTGAGCTGCTGGAGGAGGCCCTCCGCTGCTCGCCGCTCCCTCCGGAGGAACCGGCCGGACTCGGCGCCGACTGGACTCCGTCACTGGCCCAAGCACTCGGCGAAGTAGGGAAGTTCGAGCAGGCCGAGCGGCTGGCCGGTGCTGTCCTGGATCCGGAAGGCAGGGTCCGGCACCTGGCCGACCTCGCGCTCGGGTGTTCCCAGGGTGGGTACGGCGTCGAGGCGCGCCGGTATGCGGGCGAGGCGGCCCGGCTGGGCGGCAACGCCCACGACCCCGTGGTGCGGGGCCTCGTCGCGCAGGCGCTCGCCCATGCCGGGGAGGCCGCCGATGCCGTGGAGACGGCCGAGCGGCGGAGGCCCCAAGGCGAGGAGTCCGAGGGTGAGGAGTCCGTGGTCCCCGCCGCCCGTACACAGATCCGCCAGGCAGTGACCGCCGTCGCCGCCGGGCTGGCCCGCCGGGACCCCGGGGCCGCCGCCCGGCTCGTCGAGCCCGAGGTCGCGAAGCTGAGGCAGCGCATCGGCAACGGGAGTCCGCTCAATCCGCTCCCCCAACTGGCCGGGCTCCTGCTCGCCTTCCCCGATGTACGGCGGCCGAGCCCCCACCTCCGGGAGGCGATCCGGCTCGCCTCCGCCTTCGTGGACGAACCCCGTCAGCAATGGCGCCCGCAGCCCGTGGTGGTCCGCGCTCTGCTGGAGGTGCTCGGCTGCTGCCCGGGACCGGAGCCGTACCGCCTCATCGGGGCAATCGACGCGTGGCAGCGCGCGCTCCCGCCGGATCAGGTCCCCCACGCCGAACTGGCCCTCCTCAAGGCCGTGCAGGGTGATGTCGCCGCAGCTCGGCGCGTCGCCGAGGAGGCGCCGACGGCCGGTGGCCGGGCCGTCGCCCTGGCCGCCGTCGCCCGCCACCTCGCAGGCGTCCCGGCCGTCCTCTCCGTCGACCGTGCGGCGGAGGACTCCACGCTCCGCCTCTGCCGGACGCTCGCCCACGCCGCAGGCGACGGCACCGCACCCGACAAGGCGGCGGCCCGGCTGCTCGTACACGAGATGCTGGCGAGCGAGGAGGCCTGGACACACGCGATCCCGCTGCTTCCCCGGCTGGCCCCCGAGGCCCTCGTACCCCTCGCCGAGTTGGCGCGGGCCCACGGCCCGGAGAGCGCGGGCGGCGGGCGCCGGTCGGCCTGAGCCGTTCAACCAGCCTGAGCCGTTCAACCGGGCTGAGCCGTTCGGCCGGGCTGAGCCGTTCGGTTGAACCTGGCTCCGGGGCGGGGGCTCCCGTCGGCCTTCGCGGGGGCGGAATCACCGCCGGATCAAGGACGCCCGGACGCACAACATTTCCTTGAACTTGCCTGTTCCGCCACGGAGTTGGGTGTCTATCTACGCGCGGAGCTTCCGCCTCCGAGCGATCATCCGGGCATATCAGACGACTTCTTACGCGGGCATTACCGGCGGGTACCACGAGCTGCTAGACACTGCATCGCTCCCTTCACCCCCCACCCACCCCCCACACTTCGAAGGATCGGCAACCATGTCCGTACGTAGAATCTGGGCATCCCTCTCCACCCTCGCCCTCGCCGCCGTGGCCGCTCTCGGTGTCGCCGGGACCGCCGTCGCGGCGGACTCCTCCTCGGCCTCGGCGGGCGGCTATGTCGCGCTCGGCGACTCCTACTCCTCCGGTGTCGGCGCCGGGAACTACCTCCCCGACAGCGGCGACTGCCGACGCAGCGCCAACGCCTATCCGCAGCTGTGGGCGGCGGCGAACTCCCCCACCTCGTTCGCCTTCGTCGCCTGCTCGGGCGCCACCACCTCCTCCGTCGCCCGTGGCCAGCTCGGGGCGCTGAACGCCGCCACCTCGCTGGTCAGCGTTACGGCCGGAGGCAACGATGTCGGGTTCGCCGCCGTCATGCAGGACTGCGTACTGGGCAGCGAGGCCACCTGCCTCAACAGCGTGAACGCCGCGATCGCCAAGATGAACAACTCCCTTCCCGGCAGCCTCGATTCGCTGTACGGGAGCATCCGTGCCGGGGCCCCCGCCGCCCAGGTCGTCGTCCTCGGCTACCCCCGCTTCTACCAGCTCTCGGGAAGCTGCGTCGCGGGGCTGACGGAGACCGAGCGGGCCGCGATCAACGACGCGTCGGACGTGCTGAACGGGGTCCTCGCCAAGCGGGCCGCCGATGCCGGGTTCACCTTCTCCAGCGTCGTCGACGAGTTCACCGGACATGAGCTGTGCTCCGGCGCCCCCTGGCTCCACAGCGTGACCGTGCCGGTCCAGAACTCCTACCACCCCACGGCCGCCGGGCAGTCGGGCGGCTATCTGCCCGCCTTCCGGTCGGCGGTGTAGCCGGGACCGCTCGTACGCATCGCATACAGGGCGGCTCATCGAGGGATCGGTGGGCCGCCCTCACACGTCCCCCCGCGCGTCCCGGGGGGGGGCGGCCGGGATCGGTACCGCCAGTACCTCTCAGTACCGTTCCACCAAGTGCTCACGGCCCGCCGGGGGTTCGTACGACTCCGGCCAGAAGTCCGTGACCCCGGTGATCAGGCCCCGGTCGTCGAAGGTGAAGAAGTGGATCGCGTGCATCTCCTCCGGGCCGACCGTGAACTCGGTCCGTGCGGCGGCCTGCCGGCCCTCCGCGTCGGCGACGATCCGCTCGATCCGGACGTGCCAGTCGCCCGGGTACTCCTGGTTGAACCGGAGGTAGCGCTCCTTGCCGTGGATCCGCTCCCGGGTCTGCGGCAGCTCGTACACCACGTCGTCGGCGAGGGTCGCCGCGAAGGCGTCCCAGTCCCGGATGTCGGCCGTCGCCCAGTACGCCTCCACCGCCGCGCGCAGTGCACGCGTGCCGATGGTCCTGCCCGTCGTCTCGGTCATGGGAACAAGTCTGGTGCCCACCACTGACAATCGCCCGTTCAGACCGGTGCAACCCGCTCTGGCCCGCTCCGACCTGCTGCGATGCCTAACGTGCCGTCGGGCGGGACGCCTTGACCGAGTACATCAGCGGGATGCGCGGGCGGTCCGCCGGGAAGCGGTAGTGGCCGTCCGCATGGCGCTCCAGCGTGCCGAAGCGCGGGAAGAGCGACGTGTCGTGCTCGTGCAGGAACTCGATCCGCAGACCGGCCGCCGCGAGCGCCGTCACCACCTCGCCCACCGGGTGCTGCCACTCGACGCTGCGGTTGTGCACGGTCGGGGCGTCGAAGTCGGCGTACGTCCCCGGCGTCTCGTCCACCCAGGCCTCGCGGCTGAAGTAGTCGTGGGTGACGACCGAGCCGGTCGCGTCGTCCAGCGTGTCGGTCAGGGGGTGGAACTCCGCCAGATAGAGGAAGCCGCCGGGCGCGACCAGCGAAGCCGCCGTCTCGGCCCAGCGCTCCACGTCGGGCAGCCAGTTCAGCGCGCCGACGCCCGTGTAGACGATGTCGTACGCGGAGTCGGGCACGGCCGTCGGGGCGTCGTACACATCGGCCGTCACGAACGCCGCGCGCTCCGGGCCCAGGCCCAGCGATTCGGCGAGGCCGCGGGCGGTCTCCACGGCGGGATCGGAGAAGTCCAGGCCCACGACCTGTGCGGCCCCGTGCCGCGCCCAGGACAGGGTGTCGAGGCCGATGTGGCACTGGAGGTGGAGCAGGGTCTTCCCCGTGACATCGCCGACCTCCGCGAGCTCGAAGGCCCGCAGCGCGTCCTGGCCCGCCCGGAACGCCTCCAGGTCGTAGAAGTCGCTCGCCACGTGGATCGGGACGCGCTCGTCCCAGCGTGCGCGGTTGGCGTCCTGCCAGTCGTCCGGGGTCGGCGAGTACATATCCGAGAAGCTACCCACAGGGTGGGAGGGGCGCGAGTGGATATCCACAGGCGGCCCCGGACCTGGACCTAGACCTGGACCTGGACCTGGACCCGGACCTGGACCCGGAGGAGGTACCGCCGGACGGGCCGGTCAGCCCGTGCCGTCGTCGCGACCCATGGCCCCGTCGTCGAGGCCCATGAGGACGGCGTACGCGGACTCCGCCTGCCGGCCCGGAGCGGCATCGGGTTTCGCGTGGTCCAGGAAGCTCCCGGTTCCGCCGTGGTGGAGGATCCGGCCACGGTCCATGAGGGAGACGGTCTTCGCCTCGTCGGCCAGGTCGGCTATGTCGTGGGTGGACATCAGCACCGGAACCCGGGCCGCGACCTTCCGCAGCACATCCCGGAAGACCGTGCGCTGGTACGGGTCGAGCCCGGCCGTGGGCTCGTCGAGGAGGATCACCCGCGCGTCGTGGGCCAGGGCGCAGGCGATACCGACCCGGCGGAGCTGGCCCCCGGAGAGCCTGGCCGTCTTCTGGCCGCTCCGGTCGGCGAGGCCCACCTGGTCGAGGGCCGCTCCGGCGCGTTCCCACGCCGTGGAACGGTCCTCGCCCTTCAGCCAGGCCACGTACGCCACGTACTCGCGCGCGGTCAGCTGCCGTGACGTCGGCACCTTCTGGGGCAGCCAGGCCACATGGCGACGGTACTCACGGGCGGCGGAGGTCAGGACGGAGTCGGCGGAGGTCGGGGCGGAGTCCGGCGAGGTCAGGGCGAGGCCTGCGGAAGTCGGGGCGGAGTCGGCCGAGGTCGGGGCGGAGTGCCTGAGCAGGACTCTGCCTGCCAGCGGTTCCACCGTGCCGGCCAGGAGGGACATCGTGGTCGACTTCCCCGCTCCGTTGGGGCCGAGCAGGATCGTCAGGCCCTCGGCGGGGACTTCGTAACTGAGGCCGGAGAGGACGGGGCGCTCCCAGCGGCGGTAGCGGAAGGTGACGCGGTCGAGCAGCACAGTCATCGGTCGGTCCTTGGTACGAAGCAGGTTACGCAGCAGGTGAGGGAGAGGACCCCGGCCAGGAAGACGGCGGCGGCGCCCACGGCGGCATGGGTGACGTGGGCCGCCTCGGTGACGAGCACCCAGGGGTAGGGATCGCCGGGGCTCCGGCCGCCGAGAAACATGGACTGGATCATCCAGAAGACGGGGACCAGCGTCGCCCGGTGGCCGATCAGTGGCCAGACACCCAGGGCGAGTCCGCAGAAGAACAGGCTGTTCCGCGCGGCGACCAGCATGGCCTCCGACCCCGACCCCGATCCCAGCCCCGATCCCCATCCCCATCCCGGTCCCGGTCCCGGTCCCAGGAGGGACATTCCCGCGGCCACGGCTGTCGCGAGGAGCGCGAAGCCGGAAACGAGGACGACGTCTCGCGCGTCGAGCCGGCGGACCGCGGAGCGTTCCACCAGAGGCATCCGCCTCTCCAGGCAGGCGATCAGCGCGACGCCGGGAAGGATGGCGACGAAGTTGCTGAGCTCCGTCGCCATCGCGTAGTGCCCCAGGAACGAGGGGAAGACGACCGACGCACCGCTCGTCACACCGACACCCAGGACGAAAGCGAGCAGTGCACCGGGCAGCAGCCCGAGAGCGCCCCTCTGGCGCAGCCACCAGATCATGGTCAGCGACCGTCCCGGCAGGCGGCTCGGAGCTGCTGGGAATACCAGGCCTTCTGCTGCCGCAGGGGCAGCTCGGCCACCCTGGCCGTCTCGGAGAGAAGGCGTTCCTCGGTCCGGCCTTGGCTGAACTCCTCGTCCTCCCGTGAAAGCCAGGCCAGGTAATGCTGCTCGACCCCTATGGTCCGGGCCGTCCAGAGGGTGGGGCCATGCAGCACGTTCCAGTCCGGTTCCTCGCAGGGCATGCCGACCACGGAGATGGCGATGTTCTCCTGGAGGGCTTGGCGTGCCGTGCCCGGTGTGAGGTCGATGGTCCAGTCTTCTCCGTCGGTATCGGTCCGTCGGACGTCGGCCACGGAGATATCCGTAATACGCCGGGGTTTCCGGTCGATGATTCCCTGCGCCTCCAACTGTCCCGTCATCTGCCGAAGTCCTATCTGGATTTCAACGATGTGATCGGCCCCGGCTTCCGGCAGGCAGACCTCGGGCGCACTCCCCTCGCAGACGACCGGAGCCAGCCCCTTCGACGTGGGAGGAACCGCACGCCAGTCCACAGTGATGCCGTACGCGCCGATCAGGCCGCCGACCGCGACGACGAGGGACAGCGCGGCCATGCGGATGGGGTCGCGGCGCAGGGCTGTCAGCGCGACGCAGGCAAGTGCCAGACAGACGGTGGGCAGTATCGCGGCCGCTGTCATGGCCGGTGAGTAGGCCTCACCGAACCCCACCCAATGGATCGACCCGGTGACATGGTGTGCCCAGAAGTGGTCCGTGCCCAGCGGAAAGCTGATGCCGACGAAGACCGCCACCGATACGAGCGGTGCGGAGTACAGCGCATGAAGCCGGCGGCCGACGACGAACCCGATGACGGCATGGGCGGCGATCAGCACCACCACGATGCCCATGAGGTGCAGTACGTACAGATCGGGAAGGACTCCGACCACCCACAGGCCACCCGCCATGACTCCGGCGGTCAGCGTCGAGAGGCACACCACGGTGACCAGGACGGGTCGCAGCGCGATGCGCCACGCGGGCTGCGCGGCGCCCAACTGCCAGGCGCCCAGAGCCTTGAGCCGGGTCGCCTCCATGGCGGTCAGCCCCGCGGCGGCCGCGGCGGCCATCGGGACGGGGGCGTGCAACGCGTAGGACGCCGCCTGCGCCGCCCAGGGCAGGTCGACGAGCTGCTCGATGGCCCGGGTGCTCGTCAGGAAGATATGAACGAAGAAAGCGCCGATGAAAGGCGTGGCCAGTACGGCAGGATGCGTACGGAAAGAAGTCGAGAATCGCATGAGGCCCCGTAAGGGAGCCCGAATCCGGGCCTCCCTCGACTCTCCGATCGCCGAGGCCCCCGCTCGAACTGAAAACCGCAAAGTCGGGCGACTTTAGCACTGAATCATCGGGCGGAGGAACCCGGAGCGGCGGACGAGTGCCCGGATTATCCATTCTTGACCCGATCGATCACCACCTGCATACACTATTCCCTCCCCCAGCTTGCGGGACAGGAGACCGGCGACAGGGAATTCCAGGGCGAAGCTTTTCCCGCTGAAAGGGGTTGTCGGGAAACCTGTTTACGGAAAAGGGCTCGCGCCCACCACTCTCGAATCCCGTTACGGGCAGGCCGCGCGATCAGGTTGGATGGGGACATGACGACTGATGCTGGGGACATGACGACTGACGCTGCTGCAGCAGACCTGCCCGACTGGGAGATGCGGTTCCGTGCCCCTCGCGTCTCGCTGCCCGGCTGGGCCGAAGACGCCCCCGACCGTGCGCTGTTCGTGTCGAACGCGACCGGTACGTACGAGCTGTACGCCTGGGACCGGGAGACCGGACACCAGCGCCAGGTGACCGACCGGCCCAACGGGACCACCGACGGCGTGCTGACGCCCGACGGGGAGGCCGTCTGGTGGTTCAGCGACACCGACGGCGACGAGTTCGGCGTGTGGATGCGCCAGCCCTTCGGCGGCGGGGAGGACGAGCCCGCCGCCCCGGGGCTCGCGCCCTCCTACCCGGCCGGGCTCGCCATCGGGCGGGACGGTTCGGCGGTGATCGGCCGTTCCACCGACGAGGACGGGACGACCATCCACCTGGTGCGCCCCTCGGACAGCGGCGAATCCGTGGAGATCTACCGGCACCGGGAGTCCGCGGGCGTCGGGGACCTCTCCCACGACGGGACCCTGATCGCGCTGGAGCACACCGAGCACGGCGACGCCATGCACTCGGCGTTGCGCGTGGTGCGCCGGGACGGCTCCACGGTGGCCGAGCTGGACGACACCGAGGGCGGCACCAAGGAGCTGGGACTCGCCGTGCTGGGCTTCGCGCCGGTGGCCGGTGACACCCGGCTGCTCGTCGGGCACCAGCGCCGGGGCCGCTGGGAGCCGATGATCTGGGACCCGGTCGCGGGTACGGAGACCGCGCTCCCCGTCGACCTGCCCGGTGACGTGGGCGCCGAGTGGTATCCGGACGGCTCCGCGCTGCTCATCGAGCACAGCTTCGAGGCCCGCAGCGAGCTGTGGCGGTACGAGCCGGGGGCCGCGGCCCCCGTCCGCGTCGAGACCCCCGCCGGTACGGTCTCCGGTGCCACGGCCCGCCCGGACGGCACCGTGGAGTACCTCTGGTCCTCGGCCGCCCACCCGCCCGTCGTACGTTCCACGAGCGGCGCGGTGGTCCTGGACCCGCCCGGCGCCAAGGCCCCGCCGTCGGTGGCCGTGGAGGACGTGTGGGTGGAAGGGCCCGGCGGCCGTATCCACGCCCTCGTACAGAAGCCGGCCACCGGGGACGGGCCCTTCCCCACCGTCTTCGACATCCACGGCGGCCCGACCTGGCACGACAGCGACGCCTTCGCCTCCGGTCCGGCGGCCTGGGTGGACCACGGTTTCGCCGTCGTACGGGTCAACTACCGCGGCTCCACCGGTTACGGCCGTGCCTGGACGGACGCGCTCAAGCACCGGGTCGGCCTGATCGAGCTGGAGGACATCGCGGCCGTACGGGAGTGGTCGGTGGCCTCCGGGCTCGCGGACCCGGAGCGCCTGGTCCTGGCCGGGGGCTCCTGGGGCGGCTACCTGACCCTGCTCGGCCTCGGCACCCAGCCCGAGGCCTGGGCGCTGGGGCTGGCCGCCGTGCCCGTCGCGGACTACGTCACGGCGTACCACGACGAGATGGAGGCCCTGAAGTCGATGGACCGCACGCTGCTGGGCGGCACGCCGGAGGAGGTGCCGGAGCGGTTCGAGGCCTCGTCCCCGCTGACGTACGTCGACGCGGTGCGCGCGCCCGTCTACATCTCGGCGGGCGTCAACGATCCGCGCTGCCCCATCCGTCAGGTGGAGAACTACGTGGACCGGCTGGCGGCGCGCGGCGCGGTGCACGAGGTCTACCGCTACGACGCCGGGCACGGCTCGCTCGTGGTGGAGGAGCGCATCAAGCAGGTACGGCTGGAGCTGGAGTTCGCCCTGAAGCACCTGGGGGGCGACGACCTGGGGGCGTGAGCGCCCCCTCGGGGGCGTAAGAGGCGGATAAAGGGTCGACCCCGCTCCGGAGGGCCGGAGCGGGGAACCGTACCTTGGAGGGGTGTACCGGTTCCTGCTGACCCCGCGATGGTGGGGGATCAACCTCTTCGTCGTGCTGGCCATCCCGTTCTGCGTGTTCATGGGCACCTGGCAGCTCGGCCGCTTCGAGGACCGTGTGCAGTCGCACGAACAGGCGGCGAAGCAGCCCGATCCGAGCACCCGGACCGCCGAACCGCTGGACGAGCTGCTGCCCGTCGACAAGGTCACCTCCGGCCGCCCGGCCATCGCGACCGGGACGTACGCCGACCAGTTCCTGGTCCCCGGCCGTGAACTGGACGACCGCGCGGGCTTCTACGTCCTGAACCTGCTGCGGACCGATGGCGGCAAGGCCCTGCCGGTCGTACGCGGGTGGCTCCCCGGCACCGCGGGCAGCGTCCCGGTCCCGGCCGCGCCGGAGGGCGAGGTCACGGTGACCGGGGACCTCCAGGCCTCCGAGAACGTGAACAGCAAGGGCGTCAACTCCCGGGGCGGGCTCCCCGAGGGCCAGCTCGGCATGATCAGCGCCGCGACCCTCGTGAACCTGGTCGACTACGACGTGTACGACGCCTGGGTGACGCTTCCCGGGACGGAGGCGGGCGGCGCGAGCAGTGCGGCGGGCGACGCAGCGGGCGACGCGATGAAGCCGGTGCCCGCCGCCGCGCCGCAGGGCAGCGGCCTGGACCTCAAGGCCTTCCAGAACCTGGGGTACACGGGCGAGTGGTTCGTCTTCGCGGGCTTCGTGCTCTTCATGTGGTTCCGCCTGGTCCGCCGCGAGGCCGAGGCCGTTCGCGATGTGGCCCTCGGGCTGGTCCCGGAGGGCGGGGACGCGGCGGCGGGCGGGGGCCCGTCGGAGGGCGGAGGCCCGTCGGAGGGCGGAGGCCCGTCGGAGGGCGGAGGCCCGTCGGAGGGCGGAGGCCCGTCGGAGGGCCGGGAAGCCTCGGCGGGCGCGGAGGTGTCGGCGGGCGCGGAGGCATCGGAAGCCTCGGAGGGCCCGACGGCCCCGGCGGATACCTCGAAGCCGGTGGAGACCGTCCCGGCCGCCTCGGTGCCGAAGGCCCCGGAGACCGAGAAAGGCCCGTAGCCGGGGAGCCAGGGGCCCGGAACACGGTTGGCCGAGGGGCCCCGGGGGGGGGCCGGAACGCGATTGGCCGAAGGGGCCGGGGGCCGGAACGCGATTGGCCGAGGAGCCCCGGGGGCCGGGGGCCGGAACGCGGTTGACCGAAAAGCCCAGGAACGCAGGCAGCCGGAACCTGTCGTGGTCTCGGCAGCCTGTCGGTGGTCTCCGGGCCCCGGCCTCCCCTCCCCCTAGCCGGGCTACCGCCGCCTCCCCTCCCCCTACCGGGCTACGAGGTGGCGAGGAGGCCCGTCCGGTAGATCGTGCCCGAGCAGGCGTTGCTGATCTTCGCCTCGGCGGTGGGCGCGCCCGTCTCCGGCGTGTGGGTCACCGCGATACTGCCGTCCGCCGTGCCCCCGCCGTCCTGTTGCAGCGACTGCGTGTCGGTGCCGGACTGGCCGGAGCCCTCGCCCGTCGTCCCCCCGGTGCCGTCCGGCGACGGGGTCGGGCTGGGTGAGGGGGCCACGGTCGGACAGGTGTCGGCCGGCACCCAGGCGAACTGCACCTCGTACGCCATCGACGGCTTCAGCAGCACCGTGCCCGGCTCCTCCGAGGGGTCGGGCAGGCCGGGGGCGGCGTCGCCCGCCGTGTGCTGCACCACGGTGATCTTGAGCGGGTCGGCCGCGCCGAGGGCGGTGAAGCCGACGGTGCCGTTGCTGCTGACCGTGCACTCCGTACCGGACACGTTGGCGATCTTGAAGCTGCCGTACACCGTGCCGTCGGCGCCCGGTGTGCCCGCCCCCGCGGAGGCGACGCCGAGCTGGCCCGGGTCGCAGACCGGCAGGGCGGCGAGCTCCTCGGGCGGGGGCGTGGAGGCCCCGCCGCCCGTCGTGGCACCCTCCGGGTCCTTGTCGGTGCTCGACGACGGGCTCCGGGAGGGGTCCGGTGCGCCGGAGCCGCCCCGGGTCTCCCGGTCGGTGGGCTTCACGGGCCGGTCGCCGGGCGCTTCGGGGCTGGACTCGTCGCCGTTGCCGCCCTGGGCCTGCTCGCCGTGTCCGGCGATGGCGGGGGCCGCGGCGGAGGAGCCGTCCGAGTTCGCCACGTGGACGAAGGCCGGGACCGCGGTGCCCATCAGGAGGGCCG
Organism: Streptomyces sp. NPDC059452; assembly: GCF_042750035.1. Classification (NCBI taxonomy): domain Bacteria; kingdom Bacillati; phylum Actinomycetota; class Actinomycetes; order Kitasatosporales; family Streptomycetaceae; genus Streptomyces; species Streptomyces sp. NPDC059452. The sequence goes on along the minus strand of NZ_JBHYVE010000007.1, from coordinate 30,102 downwards.
CGGCCGCCGCGCCGACGGCGGCCTGCCGTCGTCGGGCGCGCCGGGCGGGCACGGCGCGTTGCAGATGTTCGAGGGTCCTGTCCGAGGGTTCGAGGTCCCCCACGGCCCCGTGCAGCATCCGGCGCAGGACGACCTCGTCCAGCTCCCCGCCGCTGTCACCGCCGAAGCCGGGCCGGTCGCCCAAGCCGCCGGAACCGCCACCGGAGCCCTCACCGGGACCACGGCCCCCCGCGAAGAGGTCCGTCAGCGTCCCGGTGAGATCGTCACGGCCCTCGCCACCATGAGCACCACCGCCACCACGGCCGCCACGGCCGCCACCGCCATCAGCACGGCCGTCACCACCACCGCCGCCATCCGCACGCGCAGGTGACGGCCCGGGTTCCGGGCTCTCGCCCTGCTCGGGTTGTGCGCTGTCGTCGTGCGGACCGTCCGGTCGGTCCGGATCGGTGTGCGGAGTCTTCTCCGGCCCGTGGTTCACAATTCCGTTTCCCGTCGGGTCGTTCTCGTGCCTGTGCTCGTGGCGGTGCTCGGACCCGCTCATGCCTGGGCCTCCATCACGACGCGGAGCGCCGCGATACCGCGCGAACCGTACGCCTTCACCGAGCCCAGCGAAATTCCCAGCGTCTCCGCGACCTGGGCCTCCGTCATGTCCGCGAAGTAGCGCAGCACCAGCACCTCGCGCTGGCGCCGCTGGAGCCCCTTCATGGCCTTGATCAGCGCGTCCCGCTCCAGTTGGTCGTACGCGCCCTCCTCCGCGCTCGCCATGTCCGGCATCGGCTTGGAGAGCAGCTTCAGCCCGAGGATGCGGCGGCGGAGCGCCGAGCGCGAGAGGTTGACGACGGTCTGGCGGAGGTACGCGAGGGTCTTCTCGGGCTCACGGACGCGGTTGCGCGCGGAGTGCACGCGGATGAACGCCTCCTGCACCACGTCCTCGCAGGACGCGGTGTCGTCCAGCAGCAGGGCCGCGAGGCCGAGCAGCGAACGGTAGTGGGCGCGATAGGTCTCGGTGAGGTGGTCGACCGTGGTTCCTGCTGCCACCGTCTCTTCAGCACCCCCGCGTTGCGAGGGCAGCTGAGCCGGGCGCGCAGCGGGCATGGGCGCGATCACCGGCATGCCGCCGGGCGCGCGGGGCCGCCGGAGCGGACGCACGGTCGCGCCTCGCAACGGGCCCACCACTGTGATGTCGAGAACCTCTGCCACGCCTGTTGGACACGCTGCCCCCCGTCAGGGTTGTACGCGTACGGCGCCACGTTCGACGCTGTGCGACATGCCCTCATACGTACCTGCTCTTCCCCAAATGCCCCGTAAACGCGTCCCGTCACGCAAGAAGTCACGGCGTAGACGCTGCCCGGCCGACGTGCGGTTGCAGAAGGCCGGGAGATCATCGTCGGATATGACAACGCCCCAGCTCAAGAGGTTCAGACCAGGTAATTGCTCATAGGGCGTTCACAGATCCTACAAAACAGGTTCGATCAATCCGAAGGCGATCGAACCTGATCGGGAGCCGATCGGGAGCTGATCGGGGGCCGATCCCGACGAGAACAGGCCGGACTCAGGCACAGGCTCAGGCGCGGGCTCGGGCACAGGATCAGGCACGGGATCAGGCACGGGATCAGGCACAGGCTCGGACCGAGGTCGGACCGAGATCAGCCCGAGATCACGCCGGGGTAATTTCCGCAGCCACGGATTCAGCGATCTGCGCCACGTTCAAAGCCGCCCCTTTGCGAAGATTATCCCCGCAAATGAACATTTCCAGGGCGCGCGGATCGTCCATCGAACGCCGGACCCGGCCGACCCAGGTGGGATCGGTGCCCACGACATCGGACGGTGTCGGGAAATCGCCGGACGCCGGACTGTCGAAGAGGACGACGCCGGGTGCGGTGGCCAGGATCTCGTGGGCCCGGTCGACGGCGACCTCGTTCTCGAAGCGCGCGTGGACGGACATGGAGTGGGCCGCGATGACGGGAACGTACACACAGGTCGCGGTGGCCCGCAGCTCCGGCAGCCCCAGCACCTTGCGGCACTCCTCGCGGATCGCGATCTCCTCGGACGACCAGCCGTCCCCGGCATCGGCCCCGGCCCACGGCACGACGTTCAGGGCGACGGGAGCGGCGAACGGGCTGCTGCCGCTGCCTCCCGCCGGACCGGCTCCGTCACCCAGGGCCCGGCGTACGTCACCGGGGTGGGTGCCCAGCTCCGTACCGGCCACCAGCGACAGCTGTTCGCGCAGGGCCGTGACGCCGTCGCGGCCCGCGGCGCTGACCGCCTGGTAGGAGGAGACGATCAGCTCACGCAGCCCGAACTCCGCGTGCAGCGCGCCGACCGCGACGATCAGCGACAGCGTGGTGCAGTTCGGGGAGGCGACGATGGAGCGCGGTCTGAGCCGGGCGGCGTGCGGGTTGATCTCCGGGACGACCAGCGGTACGTCGTCGTCGAGCCGGAAGGCCGCCGAGTCGTCGATGACGACCGCGCCCTTGGCGGCGGCGATCGGGGCCCAGTGGGCGGACACGTCGTCCGGGACCAGGAAGAGGGCCACGTCGACGCCGTCGAACACGTCCTCGGCGAGCGCGAGCACCTCGCTCTCCTCACCGCGCACGACCAGCTTGCGGCCGGCCGAGCGCGGTGAGGCGATGAGTCTGACCTCGCCCCAGACGTCCGCGTGCTGCGAGAGGATCCGGAGCATGACGCCGCCGATCGCACCGGTCGCACCGACGACCGCGAGCGAAGGGCGGCGGGCGGTCATCGGCCGGTGCCCCCGTAGACGACGGCCTCGTCGGAGTCGCTGTCGAGTCCGAAGGCGGTGTGCACGGCGCGCACGGCCTCGGTGACGTCGTCGGCACGGGTGACCACCGAGATGCGGATCTCGGATGTCGAGATCAGCTCGATGTTCACGCCCGCGTCGGAGAGCGCCTCGAAGAAACCGGCGGTGACGCCCGGGTTGGTCTTCATGCCCGCGCCGACCAGGGAGATCTTGGCGATCTGGTCGTCGTAGCGGAGCGACTCGAAGCCGATGGAGCCCTTGGTCCGCTCCAGGGCGTCGATGGCCTTGCGGCCCTCGGCCTTGGGGAGGGTGAAGGAGATGTCCGTCAGGCCGGTCGAAGCGGCGGAGACGTTCTGCACCACCATGTCGATGTTGACCTCGGCGTCCGCGATGGCGCGGAAGATCGCGGCCGCCTCGCCCGGCTTGTCCGGAACGCCGACGACGGTGACCTTGGCCTCCGAGACGTCGTGGGCGACTCCGGAGATGATCGCGTGCTCCACCTTCTGGTCCCCTTGCGGCTCGTTGCTGACCCAGGTTCCGCGCAGTCCGGAGAAGGACGAGCGGACGTGGATCGGGATGTTGTAACGGCGTGCGTACTCGACGCAGCGGTGCAGCAGCACCTTGGAGCCGGACGCGGCCAGCTCCAGCATGTCCTCGAAGGAGATCCAGTCGATCTTCTTCGCCTTCTTCACGACCCGGGGGTCCGCGGTGAAGACGCCGTCGACGTCGGTGTAGATCTCACAGACCTCGGCGTCCAGCGCGGCGGCCAGCGCGACGGCGGTCGTGTCCGACCCGCCGCGGCCGAGGGTGGTGATGTTCTTGCCCTCCTGGCTCACGCCCTGGAACCCGGCGACGATGGCGATGTTGCCCTCGTCGATCGAGGTCCGGATGCGGCCGGGCGTGACGTCGATGATGCGCGCTTTGTTGTGGACCGAGTCGGTGATGACACCGGCCTGGCTGCCCGTGAACGACTGGGCCTCGTGGCCCAGGTTTTTGATCGCCATCGCCAGCAGGGCCATGGAGATCCGCTCACCGGCGGTCAGCAGCATGTCGAATTCACGGCCGGCAGGGATCGGCGAAACCTGCTCGGCGAGGTCTATCAACTCGTCCGTCGTGTCGCCCATCGCGGACACCACGACAACCACCTGGTTGCCGTTCCTCTTGGCGTCGACGACTCGCTTGGCAACCCGCTTGATGCCCTCGGCATCGGCTACGGAGGAGCCTCCGTACTTCTGCACGACAAGGCCCACGTGCGCTCCTCGCTCAGTCATTACTGCGGTCGGCTCAGTTTAACGAGCAGCCCGGAATCGACCCGTCCTTACCAGATGGTGAGATGTCCCGCCCACTACCCGGTACGGCGTGTCGACCCGAACTGCTCGTACGAGGTTGCTGCCCATCCAGGAGGAGCGCACTCCCGTTTGTGTCCCAGCCCACACCTTCGGGCCGGAATGCGCGAGCCGGGGGCGTCCGTCCGCGTACCCTTCACACCCCGCGCCCGCCGGCCCGCGTGAACCGGGGCCGGTCAGATCGCCGCCAGCGACTCCGCGTCGACGACCGGGGTGTTCTGCGCGGCCGCGACACGCCACACCCCGTCGTCCTTCGCCAGGACGTAGGTCGGGGTGCCGGGGACCGCCTCCGGGTGGGCGGCGATGAGCTCGGAGGGGTCCTCCCGGCCCCGGAAGATCTCGTCCAGGAACTTCCCGTCGAGGTCGACCGGGCGCTGACGGATCTTGACCGCGGCCACGTCGGGGCGGACGAAGAGGATGAGGTCGACGGTGTACGTGGCCTTCACCGGGGAGTCCGCCTGCGGAGGGAGCACCTTGCGGGTGAAGGCGCCGATCTCCGGCAGGCCGGTGAGCCGCTTGCCGTGGGCCGTCGTCCAGATGGCGTCCTCGCGGAAGCCGCTGAGGAACGCCTCGGGCAGCGCCTTCCGCTGGGCGTCCTGCACGGCCGCCACGAACGCGAGGATGGCGTCGACCTCCTCCTGCGGGGCGGGTACGCCGAGAACGGTGGGGGCGGGAGCGGCGGGGGCGGCGGGGCCAGGGGCACTGGTGCTCATACGGATCTCCTTGTGCCGAGCGTGGCCGGTCGGTCCGGCCAGACCGACCCTCACCCCTCAACCGCGGTTGAGGTCAAGAGCGCCTTCCCCGGATCGACCGGCTCACCCAACCGCCTTGATCTCAAGCCTGGTTGAGGTTCTAGCGTCATCTTCATCAAGTGACGAGCAAGAGGAGTGCGCGACGATGATCCTGGTGACCGGTGCGACCGGAAACATCGGCAGGGAGCTGGTCCGGCGACTCCACGCGGACGGCCGTGGCCCCGGCGTACGGGCACTGACCCGCGACGCGGCGCGGTCCGCAGGCGTGGTGCCCGACGGGGTCGAGGTGGCGGAAGGCGATCTGGGTCGCGCCAAGACGCTGAAGCCCGCGCTGGACGGGGTGCGTTCGCTGTTCCTGATCGCGGGGGTCGGCGCTGACGCCGGTGTTCTGGAGGCCGCCCGGGACGCGGGGGTGGAGCACGTGGTGCTGGTCTCCTCCATCACCGTCGCGACCCACCCCCACCTGGGCCCGGCGCAGGCCAATCTCGCCGTCGAGCGCCGGCTGCGGGAGAGCGGGATGGGGTGGACGGTGCTGCGGCCGACGCAGTTCGCCTCCAACACCCTGTGGTGGGCGGAGTCCGTACGGGACGAGTCCGCGGTGCACGTGCCGTACGCGGACACCGGGCTGCCCACGGTCCACCCGGCCGACATCGCCTCGGTGGCCCGCGCCGCGCTGACGGAACCGGGGCACCGGGGGCGTACGTACCCCCTCACCGGCCCGGAGCGCATCACCCCGCGGCAGCAGGTCGCCGAGCTGGGGCGGGTGCTGGGCCGGGAGGTGGCGTGCGTCGGGATCGGGCGGGAGGAGGCGTACGGGCCGATGGCCGCGGCGATGGGGGCCGAGACCGCGGACAGCGTCCTCGACCTGATGGGCGGCGATGTCAACGACGAACTGCTGACCGTGCACGACACCGTCCACCGCGTCACCGGTTCACCGGCCCGCCCGTACCGCCACTGGGCCAAGGAAAACGCCAACGCCTTCCGATGAGGCCGCCGCCTCGGGTGAGCCAACGTCCTCCGGTGAGGCCGCCGCCTCCGGTGAGCCGGTGCCTTCGGTGAGGCCGACGCCGAGCCGTTACGGGGCCGGAGCCATGGGCCCCGTCCCCGTACCCCCTACTTCACCGGCCGCAGCCCCAGCGGCCCCGCGATCTCCTCCAGCATCACGCGCCCCGCCTCCTCCGCCAGGTTGTCCTCGCCCGGGTCCTGGTCGGTGTCGAGGCCGTCCAGCTCCTCCAGGGGCTGGCCGAGGCGGATGTGGGCGATCAGGGACTGGAGGGCGCGCAGGGTGGCGGAGGCGGTGGAGCCCCAGTTGGAGAAGTACGAGAACTGCCACCACCACAGCGCCTCGGCCGTGCGGTCCGCCTCGTAGTGGGCGAGGCCGTGGCCCAGGTCGGTGACCAGGTCGGCCAGGTCGTCGGAGATGCGGTGCGGGACCGGGGCCTTGCGGGGCTCGTACGGGTCGAAGACCTCGGAGTAGACGTCGATCGGCTCCAGCAGGGCCGCGAACCGCTCGCGCAGCCCGTCCGCGTCCGGCTCGGCGCCGAGGTCCGGCTCGTACCGCTCGTCGGGGAGGACGTCCTCGTACGCGCCGAGGCGGCCGCCCGCGAGCAGGAGCTGCGATACCTGGAGGAGCAGGACCGGAACGGCCTCTTCCGGCTCGTCGACCTTGGACACCTCGGTGACCGCGACGATGAACGTCTTGATCTGGTCCGCGATCTGGACGGCGAAGTCGCCCGGGTCCTGCGTGACGGAGTTCAGCGTGGCGTCAGACATCGAGGGGACCTCCCGTGGGCGCGGTCACAGACGGTGAAGCGGACGGCAGTACGTGAGAGGGCCGGGGGTGCGCGGCCGTGGCGTCAGACATCCAGCAGGCGCCTCCCCTCGAACGCGCGGCCCAGGGTGACCTCGTCGGCGTACTCCAGGTCGCCGCCGACCGGCAGGCCGCTGGCCAGCCGGGTCACCCTGAGGCCCATCGGCTTGACCATCCGCGCCAGGTACGTCGCGGTGGCCTCGCCCTCCAGATTGGGATCGGTCGCCAGGATCAGCTCCGTGATGGAGCCGTCCGCGAGCCGGGCCAGCAGCTCGCGGATGCGCAGATCGTCCGGGCCGACGCCCTCGATGGGGCTGATCGCCCCGCCCAGGACGTGGTAACGGCCCCGGAACTCGCGCGTCCGCTCGATCGCCACGACATCCTTGGGCTCCTCGACCACACAGATGACGCTCTGGTCGCGGCGCGGATCACGGCAGATCCCGCACTGCTCCTGCTGGGCGACATTGCCGCACACCGCGCAGAACCGGACCTTGTCCTTGACCTCCAGGAGGGCATGGGCGAGACGGCGTACGTCGGTGGGCTCGGCCTGCAGGACGTGGAAGGCGATCCGCTGCGCGCTCTTGGGACCGACGCCGGGCAGCCTGCCCAGTTCGTCGATGAGGTCCTGAACAACGCCTTCGTACAACGGAACGCCTTTCTTTGCTTCCTGCTCCGTACCGTAGTGGGTACGGGTCGGTACCAGTAGGCCCCCGGCGTCAGCTTCCGGCGGCCCGCCGGATCAGAACGGCAGGCCCGGGATCGAGCCGCCGCCCAGGCCCTGCGCCAGCGGGCCGAGCTTCTCCTGCTGGAGCGTCTGCGCGTTCTCGTTGGCCGCCTGGACGGCCGCCACCACGAGGTCGGCGAGCGTCTCGGTGTCCTCCGGGTCCACGGCCTTCGGGTCGATCACAAGGCCCCGCAGCTCGCCGGAGCCGGTGACGGTGGCCTTCACGAGGCCTCCGCCCGCCTGCCCGTCGACCTCGGTCCTCGCCAGCTCCTCCTGGGCCGCGGCGAGGTCCTGCTGCATCTTCTGAGCCTGCTGGAGCAACTGCTGCATATTGGGCTGGCCACCACCGGGAATCACGGTCACTCCTGGCATTTCGACGACAAATGTTTCGGTAAGCCGAGCCTACGTGCTCCCCGGTCACCGCGCTCCACCCACCGGGGAGCAACTCTTTCGGGTGAGATTCGGAAACCGTCGTGAGGGCTCCTATACCTGACCAGCGGCCCCGTCCAGGCGGGAATCCCGCGATTTCGACTCCGCGGCCCACCATTCGGCGGTAGGAAGAGCGTGCACAGCGATACGCATGCGCGCATGCATGGTGACGCAGAGTAACGTGTGGGGTCGTCGTCGGTCGCGCGGACCGGCCGTTCCGCCCCGCACCGAGGCCACCGAGGCCGTCCCCGGGCGAGAGAGCGGCTCCGGGAGAAGCCCTGCGCCGTCCGTCCCGTCCGTCAGAGTGCAGAGGAGTGCCCCGGTGAGTCAGCCGGAGATGCAGCCCGAGGGGCCGCCCCGCAAGGAGTCCGACGCGGGTTCCGGTGAGAGCGGAGTGGACAGTTCCGCTTCTGGCTCCCGGCCCGGTGCGGCGGCCGGTTTCTTTGGGGGGGCCGGAGGGTTCGGGGGCTCCGGGGGCGCCGGGACCGGCGGGCGCGATCTGACCGGGCGGCCCTTCCCCCTCGGCGACTGGGGCGACCCCGCCGAACGGCTCGACGAGCTGTACCGCTGGGTCGAGTCCGGCGCCCTCGCCACCGCGGACTGGTATCTCAACGACCGCTCGTGGAAGCGCCGGGGGGCCAGGGCCCTGCGGCTGGGCACCGCCGCCGGGGTCGTCGCCGGGGCCGCACTGCCACTGCTCGACCTGACCGGCACGCTGAGCGGGTCGGCGGGCTGGGGCTATCTGTCGCTGCTGCTGGGTGCCGCCTGCATGGCCTGCGACCGGTACTTCGGGCTCACCTCCGGCTGGATAAGGAACCTCGCCACGGCCCAGGCCGTGCAGCGGCGGCTCCAGGTGCTCCAGTTCGACTGGGCCTCGGAGTGCGTACGGGAGACGCTCGGGCCGGCCGAGGGCACGGCGAGCGAGGCGGCCGAGCGGTGCCTGGGGGTGCTGCGGCGGTTCTCGGAGGACGTCACGGAGCTGGTGCGGTCGGAGACGGCGGACTGGATGGTGGAGTTCCGGGCGGGGCCCGCGCCGATGGGGACGCAGGCGCTGGTCTCCGGGAGCGCGGGCGGACGGGCCGAGCCGGGGGCGCTGCCGGGGCGGTTCGCGATGCCGTCGGTGGCCACCCGGCCGAACATGCCCCGGCAGCGGCCGCCGGAGGCGCCGAGGTAGTCGCCGCAGTGGAAAGGGGGAGGGCGCGGGTCGGTCGCGCCGCGCCCTCCCGGAACCGGTCGGCCGGTGGGCGGGTCGGCCTGCAAAAGTGGGTCGGCCTGCGAGTGGGGCGGTCGATGGGTAGGTCGGCCTGCAAGTGGGACAGTCAGCGAGTGGGGCGGTCAGCTAGTGGGGCGGTCAGCCGGTCAGCTGCGGACCCAGCAGGCCGTTCAGCACGTGTCAACTGGCCTCAAATACAGTAGACATGTCGAACGCACATGCCATTTACTGTGCCTCGCCCCCACGTTGATCACCTTTCCTTCACCTAGGGAGACTTTGTCATGCCCAGATCCACTTTCTCCTTCTCCCCGCGCCGCCTGGCCACCATCGCCGTGGCCGTCACGGCCGCCGCCGGTCTGACGCTGGCCGCAGCCGGTACCGCGACGGCGGCCGGCAAGAACGGCAAGCTGGAATCCGGCGAGTTCGGCCTCTACTACAACTCGGGCCAGGGGGCTGTGTCTTCGACCTCTACAACTACGACGCCAACTTCACCAACGACAAGTTCAAGGCGTTCAGCGGCACGTGCAGCGGCCAGGGGTCCACGACCAACGACAACACGGCCTCGTACAACAACCGGGACATCCTGGAGTGGTTCGTCTACACGGACAAGGAAGCCGGCGGGATCCGGGGCTCGCTGCCGTCGGGCTACAAGGGCGACGCGTCCTCCAACTTCAAGAACAAGATCTCCTCGGCCTACCCCTTCGAGGTCTGATTCCCTTCGAGGTCCGGCCACTCCAAGATCCGGCCCCTTCGATGTCCGGCCCCTTCAAGGCCTGATCACTTCGAGATCCGGCCTCCCCACGTTCCGCCCTCGGCCGCCGCCCCCCGGACCCACACCCGGTGGGGCGGCGCCCGGCCCTCACCCCAGCGAACGGACCGTACGCCCGCCATGCGCCCATCCCCCGGAGCCCGCCGCCTCGTCCCGGCGCTCATCACGCTGCTGGCCGCCTGCCAGCTCACCGCCTGTGCGGCAGATCCGGACCCCGGGGACACCGAGGCGTCGGAGCCCGTGGTGGCCTCGACCCCGAGGATGCTGGAGACCGCCGGTCTGACGCTCCCCCTCGACGTCTACGAGACCACGGCCGAACAGCGGGCCACCCTCACCCGGGCCCAGGACGTCCTCATCGGCAGGTGCATGGCCCGGTACGGATTCACCTTCAACCCGCCCGACCGCCGCGCCGCCTCCAAGGCCCGCCCGAACAGCCGCGTCTTCGGCCTGGTCTCCGCGACCGACGCCGCCCGCTACGGCTACCGCAATCCCGCGGCGGCGGACCGGGCCCCCGCCGGGGCCGCCACGGCTCCGCTGACCAAGGCGGAGGAGATCGCACTCCACGGCGACCCCGATCTGGACCCGGCCACGATGCCGATGAGCCAGGAGGAGGCCGAGAAGAAGGGAGCTGGGGGCCAGGACGTGCCGGTCGGGGGATGCGTCCGGGAGTCGTTCCTGAAGCTGTACGCGCCCCGCCCCGACAGCGTCGACCAGCTCTTCGTCTTCAACCTGCGGGGCGAGGCGGAGTCCAGGGCCCGCGCGGACTCCCGTATCAAGGCCGTCGACGAGCGGTGGTCGCAGTGCATGGCGAAGGCCGGCTTCCGCGCCACCGACCCGATGGACGCGGCGGACCAACTGGGCTTCACCGGGGAGACCAACGCCTCACCGGCGGCCATCACCGCCGCCAAGGCGGATGTCGGCTGCAAGAAGGACGTCAACCTCGTCGGCGTCCACTTCGCCGTCACCTCCGCCTACCACCAGCGGCTGATCGACAAGAAGGCGGAGACGCTGGCGCTGGTGGAACGGCAGTCGGCCGAAAGACTGCGACTGGCCGCGTCCCTGACCTCTTGACCTCCCAGTCTCCTGACCTCTCAGCCCCCTGGCCTCCCAGCCTCCTGGCGGACGGCCGCCTCAGCTAAAAATGATCATCGACCCTTGAGCCAGGCTCCTGGTCGCCGCCGCGTGCAGGCCCAGCCAGACGTGGCGTTCCCGGGCGAACGGACTGTCGTCGTACGGGATCGGGGTCGCCGGTTCCTCCAGGGCCGTGGGGCCCGGGGGCGGCTGGGGCGCGGCCGGAGGGTTGGCCGGGTCGATGCCGATGGACGGGGCCACGTACTCCAGCTCCCGCAGCAGCCCGTGTGCGGAGCCCAGCGGGCCGCCGCCCGCCAGCAGCGCCTCGTTCGAGAGCGGGGCCGGGAAGTCGACCGGGACGTACGCACCGGCGTGGTCGTAGTGCCAGACCAGGTGCGACTGCTGCGCGGTCTGCTCGAACATCTCCAGCAACTGCTCGTAGTCGCCGCCGAGGCCCTCGACCGGGGTGACGGCGAGGCCGCTCAGCTGGAGCAGATAGGCGCGGCGCAGGAAGTGCAGCGCGTCGTAGTCGAAACCCGCCACCGGGGCCACGTCTCCGTTGAGGCCCGGCATGTAGGCGAAGACGGGGACGGGCGGCAGCCCCGCGTCGTTCAGCGCACTGTCGTAGACGGCGATCTCTTCGGCGAACGGATTGTCGGGGCTGTGGCACAGCACATCGACGAGGGGGACCAGCCACAGGTCACAGGCCACGAAGTCTCGCTCTCCAACGGGTTCGGCGATCGTCGGAACAGCGTAATGCGAGGCGAACGCCACGGACAGTGCCCCGGCACCGCGAAGGCCCCGGCCCCGGTCAGACCTCCCGGTCCCCTGGGCCCCCTACGCGCCCTGGGCCCCCTACGCGCCCTGTGTCCCCTGTGTCCCCTGTGTCCCCTGGGCTCCCTACGCTCCCTGCGCCCCCCGGACCTCCTGTGCCTCCAGGTGGTCCGCCCAGGCGAGGGCGTGGGCGTAGTACGCCTGCATCACCGCGAGCACCTGGCCCCGGTCGCCGGCCGCGATCGCCTCGACCAGCTCCTCGTGCCCGAACCACAGCACATGCTCGTCGGCGTGCTCGCCGCGCAGCCGGTGCACGGTGAACACCCAGGCCTGGACGCGGAGTTTGGCGAGGAAGGCGGTGATGTACGGGTTGAGGACGAAGGCCCCGAGCTCCCGCCAGAAGCGGAGGTCGTACCCGATCAGTACGTCGAGATCGCCGCCCTTCGCCGCCCGGACCGCCTCCGCGGCACGGCGCCGGATCGGGACGAGCGCCTCGGGCCGGACGGCCACCTGGTCGGCCGGGCTGCGGAAGATCCCCTCGACGACGAGGGAGCGGGCCTCGACCATCGCCCGGTAGTCCGCGATCGTGAATTCGTGGACCTGGAAGCCGCGGTGCTGGTCGGAGGAGAGCAGCCCCTGCGCGGAGAGGTCGAAGAGCGCCTCGCGGACGGGCGTCGCGGAGACGCCGTACTGTTCCGCGATCTGCTTGACGGTGAACTCCCGGCCCGGGCGAAGACGCCCGGCCAGCACTTCGTCGCGCAGCGCGTCGGCGATCTGCTGGCGCAGCGTACTGCGGGTCACACCTCCGCTCGCACCCATGGGCGGCCCTTCCCGTTCGTCTGCCGTATTTCGGCTCGGGTCACCATAAGCCAGGGCCCCACCGTGCCCGATTTCGGGCAGGATGGGGCCCTGGAATGTGCGGGAGAGTACCCGGACGCTCACAACGCGTGCTCGTGGGCGACTGTTACGCGACGGCGACTGTTACGCGACTACGCCACGCGCTCATGGGCGACGACCGCTACGCCACTACACCGTGTGCTCGTCCGCGACTGCGAGCGCGATGTCCAGCGCTGCCAGCCCTTCCTTGGCCTCGGCCTCGGTGACGTTGCACGCGGGGACGGCGTGGGTGCGGTTCATGTTGATGAACGGCCACAGCCCCTGCTTCTTCGCCGCCGCCCCGAAGGCCGCCATCGGCGCGTTCGCCTCGCCCGAGGCGTTGTACGGGACGAGCGGTTCGCGGGTCTCGCGGTTACGGACCAGCTCCAGCGCCCAGAACGTGCCGAGGCCGCGCACCTCGCCCACCGACGGGTGGCGTTCGGCGAGTTCGCGCAGGCCGGGGCCGAGAACGGTCTCGCCGATCCGGGCCGCGTTCTCGACGACCTTCTCGTCCTCCATGACGCCGATGGTGGCGACGGCGGCCGCGCAGGCGAGCGGGTGGCCGGAGTAGGTGAGGCCGCCGGGGTAGGGGCGGGTCTCGAAGGTCGCGGCGATCTCGGCGCTGATGGCGACGCCGCCGAGGGGCACGTAACCGGAGTTGACGCCCTTCGCGAAGGTCAGCAGGTCCGGCACGACGTCGAAGTGGTCGGCGGCGAACCAGGCGCCGGTACGCCCGAACCCCGCCATCACCTCGTCGAGCACGAAGACGATCCCGTACCGGTCGCAGATCTCGCGCACGCCCGCGAGGTAGCCGGGCGGCGGGGTCATGATCCCGGCCGTGCCCGGGATGGTCTCCAGGATGATCGCGGCGACGGTGGCCGGGCCCTCGAAGGCGAGGGTGTCCTCCAGGTGCTGGAGCGCGCGGGCGCACTCCTCGGCCTCGGTCTCGGCGTAGAACGGCGAGCGGTAGAGGAACGGCGCCCAGAAACGTACGACACCGGCCGAACCGTTGTCGGAGGGCCAGCGGCGCGGGTCGCCGGTGAGGTTGATCGCGGTGGAGGTGGCGCCGTGGTACGAGCGGTAGGCGGAGAGCACCTTCGTACGGCCGGTGTGCAGCCGGGCCATCCGGATGGCGTTCTCGACGGCCTCGGCCCCGCCGTTGGTGAAGAAGATCTTGTCCAGGTCGCCCGGGGTGCGCTCGGCGATGAGGCGTGCGGCCTCGGAGCGGGCCTCGACGGCGAACGCGGGCGCGAACGTGGCGAGTTTGCCCGCCTGCTCCTGGATCGCGGCGACCACGGTGGGGTGCTGGTAGCCGATGTTCGTGTAGACGAGGCCGCTGGTGAAGTCGAGGTAGCGGTTGCCTTCGTAGTCCCAGAAGTAGGACCCCTCGGCGCCGGCCACGGCGAGCGGGTCGATGAGGCCCTGGGCGGACCAGGAGTGGAACACGTGCGCGCGGTCCGCGGCCTTCACGGCCGCACCGGCCGCGGGGTCGGCGTACGGGGCATGCGGGGCATGAGGGGTCATGCGGCGAGCGTAGGCGCTGGTGGGGGGCCGTCTCCATGGCCATGTTGTACGGCGTGGAGCGCGGGGTTCGGCAGGGTGTCGGGTCCCGGGCGAGGGCCCGGCCACATTGACAGCAGGCTGTCGTTATGACAGTATTCTGTCATCTACTTCAGGAGGAGGCCGCCATGACCGGCACCGGGACCCGAACCGTCGTTCATCTCGCCGTGTACGACACGCTCGCCGACTGGGAGACCGGGTACACCACGGCCTTCCTCGCCCAGAACGGCTACACCGTGCGGACCGTGGGACCGGGGAAGGAGCCGGTCACCACCATGGGCGGACTGCGCATCGAGCCCGATCTGGCGCTGAAGGAGCTGCGGCCCGAGGAGAGCGCGCTGCTCGTCCTGCCGGGTGCGGGGCTCTGGGACGCGGGGGACGACCTGGCCCCGTTCGCCCGGACCGCGCGCACCTTCCTCGACGCGGAGGTGCCGGTCGCGGCGATCTGCGGGGCGACGGCCGGACTGGCCCGCGAGGGGCTCCTCGACGACCGGGCGCACACGAGCGCGGTCTCCTTCTACCTGGCTGCCACGGGGTACGAGGGTGGCGAGCGGTACGTGGAGGCCGACGCGGTGACGGACGGCGGGCTGATCACGGCCGGGCCGACGGAGCCGGTGGCGCTGGCGCGGGAGGTCTTCGGACTGCTGGGGGTGTACGGGCCGGAGAAGCTGGGGGCGTGGTACCGGCTGTTCCACGACTCGGACGCGAGTGCGTACGAGGTGCTGGAGGGTACGGAGGAGGGGGAGGGGAAGGCATGAGCGCCGGGGCCGGACATCCCTCGGAGCAGGAGCTGTTCAGCCGGGCCGCGCTGACGGTGTTCCGGCTGAACGGGCAGTTCCTGGGCGTCGCCGACGAGCTGGCCAGGCCGGGCGGGCTGACGGCCGCGTGGTGGCAGGTGCTGGGGGCGGTGCTGCCCGAACCGTTGCCGGTGGCGGGGGTCGCGCGGTCGATGGGGATCACCCGGCAGAGCGTGCAGCGGATCGCGGACCTGCTGGTCGGGAAGGGGCTCGCGGAGTACGTCGAGAACCCGGCCCACCGCCGGGCGAAGCTGTTGCGGGTGACGGCTGCGGGGCGGGACGCGGTGTCACGGATAGACCCACCGCACGCGGAGTTCGCGGCGCGGCTGGCGGGGGAGCTGGGGGGCGAGGAGTTCGTGGAGACGGTACGGGTGCTGGAGCGGTTGGCGGGGGCGCTGGAGGCGGTGGAGGAGGGGGCCTCTTCCGGCGGGGCCGGGGTCCACTCCGGCGTGGGCGGCGCCCATTCCAGCCTGCCCGGCGTTTGAGGGCGGAACCTTGGCGGTGGTGGGGCCGCGCCTCAATTCCTGGCTCCTCCGGAGCACCGCCCACTCCTGTGCGCCGCCCCCGCGCTCCCGGGTTCCGTCCTCAAACGCCGGACGGGCTGGGTGGGGCCTCCCGGGCCGAAAGCTGAGCCCGCCCGGCGTTTGAGGGCGGAACCGGAGCCCCGGGGGGCCGTGTCGTAGACGGGGAGCCCGCACCGCCGCACCCGCTCCACCCGGCGGCGCTATCCTCGTGCGGGCCGCAGGGGGAGGAAACACATGGACGAGCTCGGGCCCGACGACCCGCACCGCATCGGCGCGTACCGCCTCCTCGGCCGCCTGGGCGAAGGCGGCATGGGCCAGGTCTTCCTCGCCCGCTCCGAAAGAGGCCGCACCGTCGCCCTCAAGCTCGTCCGCCCCGAGCTCGCCGAGCAGCCCGAGTTCCGCGCCCGCTTCCGCCAGGAAGTCCGCGCCGCGCACCGGGTCGGCGGCGCCTGGACCGCCCCGGTCCTGGACTCCGACACCGAGGCCCCGATCCCCTGGGTCGCCACCGGCTACGTCGCCGGGCCCTCCCTCCACCGCATCGTCTCCGGCCGCCCCGGCGCCCCGGTCGCGGAATCGGGGGCGTACGGGCCACTGCCGATACGTTCCGTCCAGCTCCTCGGCTCCGGCCTCGCCCACGCCCTCCAGCACATCCACGGCGCCGGGCTCATCCACCGGGACCTGAAGCCGTCCAACGTCCTGCTCACCATCGACGGCCCCCGGGTCATCGACTTCGGCATCGCCCGCGCCCTGGAGCCTCTGCCCGACGGCGACCTGACCCGCACCGGCTCGATGATCGGCTCGCCCGGGTTCATGGCCCCGGAGCAGGTGCGCGGCGAGCGCGTGACGACGGCGTGCGATGTGTTCTGCCTCGGCTCCGTCCTCGCGTACGCGGCATCCGGCCGCCTCCCCTTCGGTACGGCCGACAGCGGCGGGGTGCACTCGCTGATGTTCCGGATCACCCAGGGGGACCCGGACCTGACCGGCGTCCCGGCGGAGCTGGCCGAGGTCGTACGGGACTGCCTGGCCAAGGACCCGGCCGCCCGGCCCTCCACCGACGAGATCCTGTCCCGGCTGGGCGAGCCGCAGGCCGACGAACCCTGGCTCCCCGCCACCCTCATCGCCCAACTGGGCCGCCACGCGGTGGGATTGCTGGACGCGGAGGACCCGGACGCCCCGCACTCCCAAAGCGGGCCGATAGCCGAGAACGGACCGCAGGCCACAGGCGGCCCAGAACCCCGGGACCGGCGACCGGAACCCGAGCACGGCCCCGAAGCCAAGGACCGCCCGGTGGACCCGCGACTTCCGGAAGCCCCCCGGCGCCCGGCCACACCCCCCGCACAGCCCTCCACCGCACCCACCACACCCACTCCCCCCTGCGTCCACGCCCTCCCCACCCAGGCAGCCCCCGGCCCCACCACCCCGGCTCCGCCCGCCACTCCCCCGGCGACCCCGACCCCACCCCCGTACCCCCAACAGCCATACCCCCAGCACCAGCACCACCAGCACCAGCACCAGCACCAGCAGCCCCAACACCAGGCCCACCACCCCCACCCCACGTACGCCCCCGCCCCCGTCTACACCACCCCGCTCCCGCCCTCGTACTTCGCCCCGGCCCCCGCGCCCTCGCCCACCCCGGAGCGCCGCTCCGCCGGGGCGACCATCGCTCTGGTGGCCGTCGCCGTGGTCGTCGCGATAGGGGCGGGCGGGTCCGTGTACGCGTTCATGAACAACGAGGGCAGCGGCACACCGACCACCCCGGGCCCGTCCGCCTCCGCCTCCACATCCGCCTCAACCGCCCCCTCGGCCTCCCCCTCCCCCTCGGCCTCCGCGAACGGGGCAGGGACGGACGACGAGGGTGCCGTCCCCGGCGACTTCCTCGGCACCTGGTCCGCCACCATCCCCGGCGACCGGGGCGCGTCCTCCAGGGAGCTGACCATCCGCCAGGGGGACGCCGGTGACCCGGTCCTCTCCCTCGTCGCCAAGGGCCCCCTGGCTCTGGGAGCCACGTACCACTGCGAGTTCACCGCTCCCCTGGCCACCCGCCCCGCCCCCGGCGAACCGGTCCGGATCGGCCCCTCCACCGTCTCCATGGGCAGACCGGCCTCCTCCTGCGCCCCCGGAAAGGCCACCGAACTGACCCTCCTCCCGGACGGCACCCTGCGCCGGGCGACGATCGGCTCGGGCGAGGTCCTGATCTACACCAGATCCGACTGAACCGACCGCACTCCGACAGGGGAAGGCGGGGCAGGACGCGTCTCCGCATCGCGGAGCCCCTGGGTGGTGACCCGGGAGGCGAGCGGGATCGCGGCGAGGGTGAGCCCGACCGCCGCGGCGACGAAGGCGGCGCGGATCCCGAAGCCGCGCCCGAGCAGGCCGCCGCCGAGGGCTCCGAGAGGGACGACACCCAGGACGATGAGGCGGTAGGCGGCGGTGACGCGGCCGAGGAGTTCGTCGGGGACCGCCGCCTGACGCAGGGTGCTGACGACGATCTGGTTCAGCGAGGTGGCGAGAGCGGCGCCGAACATGGCCGCCAGGGCCAGGGGCGTGCTGTGGCCCAGCCCGAGGACGGCGTAACCGGCGGCCGGGGTGAGGGCGGCGAGCCAGGTGGTGGGGCCGCCTCCGATACGAGGCACGATGTGTTCGGCGAGCAGGGAACCGGCGATGGCTCCGGCCGCGGGAACGGCGATGAACAAACCGTAGCTCGACATGGGCAGTTGGTACGGGCCGGTGATCAACAGGACGAGGAGCCCCCCGGTGGCCGCGCCGAAGAAGTTGATCGCCGCCGAGATGAACGCGACGCGGCGCAGCAGGTCGTGACGCCAGAAGTGGGCCCATCCGGAGCGGATATCCTGGGCAATGGTGGTCGGGTGGGAGCGGCGGGTCTCGTGCTCCCCGCCGGTCTCGTGCTCCCCGCCGGTCTCGTACTTCTTGCCGGTGGAGCGCAGCGCGGGCAGCAGCAGGGCTGCCAGAGCGGCGAGGGCGAACGCAGCCGCGCCGGTGAAGAAGGCCGCCGATGCCGCCACCGCGAACAGCGCCGCACCGGCAGGCGGCCCGACGAACGTGTTGATGACGGACTGGGTGGCGAACAACCTGCCGTTGGCGCGCTCCAGCTTCTCGCGGGGCAGGATGCGGGGCGGGACGGCCAGGGCCGCGTTGTCGACCATCGTTTCGGCGCAGCCCGCGATGAACACGGCGGCGTAGAGAAGTGCGACGTGGCGCCACCCATCGGCCAGGGCGAGGGCGAGCAGCGCGAACCCCACCGCCCGCAGCACGTTGCCGAGAACGAGTATCCGGCGTCTGTCCATACGGTCGGCCATCGCGCCGCTGGGCAGGGTCGCGAGCAGCCAGGGCAGGAACTGCACCACCGTCATGCCCGCCACGATCAGCGGGTCACGGGTCAGCGTGGCGACGAGCAGCGGTGCGGCTGCCTGCACCACCCCGTCGGCGAGGTTCGAGGACGCCTGGGACGCCCACAGTGCGGTGAACGGTCGGGGGGCGGCGACGGGCATGCTGGTTCTCCCCGTGGTGATCTCATGGGTGTTTTGCTGATTGGGCATGATGACAGGAGAATCACCTCACGTGCAACAATGGTTTTACCCATGAGATCGATCGACCTCACGGGCATGACAGACACGACGGACATGAACGCCTTCGCCGACGGGAGGAGCCGATGGTGAAGTTCGGCCACATCGCGGGTGACCGCATGCTCGACCTGGTGAACACCGTCGCCTGGCGGCTCGGCGGGCCCGAACGCATCGAGGCCCTGAAGACCTACTCCGACGTCGTCGAGTGGTGCCTCGAATCCGGCCTGATCAGTACGGATGAGGCCACGGCCCTGCACGACCTCGCCGACCGGGACGGCGCCCGGGCCGAGCGCGAGCGGACGCAGGTCGTCGAAGCGCGCGAGAAGGCCTACGCAGCCCTCTTCGCCGACGACCCCGAAGCCGCTGCGGACCTCGCGAGCATGTACCGTACGGCGATCGCCGCGGCCGACCTGGTCCGCGTGGGCGACCGCTGGCAGTGGCAGGACCGGGACACCGACCTCCGCCTGCCCCGCGACCGCATCGCCCGCGGGCTCCTGGCCCTCACCCAGCGCGACGACCTCGACCGCCTCCACCAGTGCGAGGACGCCAAGTGCGGCTGGGTCTACCTCGACACCTCACCGCGCCGGAACCGCCGCTGGTGCAACACGAAGGACTGCGGCGACCGCAACCGGGCCCGCACCTACTACGCCCGCCAGAAGGCGAAGGGGCACCAGCCCTGATGCGTCCACGGGTGCGTCACGGATTCATCCACACGCTCGTCCACCACCTCTCCAACGGCAACCAGCGCGAGCTGATCCTCACCTACGCGGTCAAGGCCGGTTCGAAGTAGCCCGGCGTGCGGAACAGGCCCATGAACGTTCCCGGGCCGTGGCGTTCGTCCAGCCAAGCCTCCAGCCCCGCCACGTCGCCGGTGATGATGGCCGCGAGCAACCGCGTGTGGCAGTCGCTCTCTTCGCCTGGGGTGAACTCCGCGAGGAAGTGGGCGTATCGGCGGTTCACCCTCTTCTCGTAGCCGCTGAGAGCTGCCGCGTACCGCGTCTGCTCCTCACTGCCCGGCACCTCCACCACGCGCTCGGCGTCTTCCTTCGTAAGCGTTCCCGTCACGTCCCGGAAGGCAAGCGCGTCAAGAATCCCTGAGGGCTCCGTGACACCGAACCGTGCAGCTGTCTGCCGGGTGATGGAACGCGCCTCCCTGTCGCACGCGCCCTCCATGACGATCCCGAGATTCCGCGTGTGGCGGCTTCCGCTCCGATCGGCAGCCGAGTAGGACTGCCCTGATGCGCGGCGGTAGTTGATGCCGTACTGCGTGCGTACGGGCATGCCTGCCACGTCCACGTACCGTCGACGCGATCCGTAGTGAAGGCAGTCATGGGCGTACGCACGCAGCAGGTCGAGGAGGGCTGATGCGGGGCGTTCGGGGTTCCGGCCCTCCATGGGCCCGTACATGGTGATGACGGCTGCCATCTGCACATGCCGGTATCCCTGGTCCGGATGATGGAACCCACCGAAGGCGCCGACGCGCGAGGATTCGCAGCCGACCAGCACGCGGTCGAAGGGCAGCATCTTCGTCAGCCCGTACCCGGCGTACCGGCGCTCGGCCGTTTCGAAGCCTGCGTGGAAAGGCGTGGTGTCGATACCATCGGCCGCCCACCGGCTGAGCGTTTCCGAGAGGGGCCGGAACACGTACGCGGGGTGTTTTCCCGTCAACGGGGAAGTGTCGGCACGCATGGCCGCCAGCCTCGCCATTGCCCTCGCACCCGTGACGGATTCGTTCGGGGCGAGTTCGGTCACATCATCGGCCCCATCGGTCCCGTCTGCCCTGTCTCCCCTGTCTGCCCCGTCTGCCCCGTCGATCCCGCTTTGACGAGTTGGACGTGGGACTCCTGCACCCCTTCCGGGAGCGCGTCCGGGCTGAACCATTTCGCCTCCAGAATCTCGAATTTGTCGATCTTGAGAGTTCCCCCCACGTGCAACGCCTCGTAGGCGATTTCCACGCGGAGCTTGTAGCCACTGGTTACCTGAACCAACCGACCTGGGACGACTTCGAGTCCGGTCTCCTCCTGGACCTCTCGCACGATGGTCTTCGGGAGCTCCTCGCTCTTGACCGCGTAACCGGTGGGAAGTCCCCATGGCCGGTCAGCGGGCCACATACGGTGCTTGAGGAGCAGAATTTCCCCCTCCTCGTTGCGCACCACACCCGTCACACCAATCATGAATTTTGCGTGCGCGAACCACAGGACACGCCATTGCAAAGGGCCTCGAATGAGCTTCCACACTCGGGCAATGATTCGCTTCACGGGCACCCCTTCGACAGGGCAAGCAGGGACGCGCTTGCGGTACTTGCTCAACCTGGGCCGTGGGATGCGGGTAACGGCCGGGCTCGTGAGCACATGGAAATGATGCCTCTGCCTGACCCCGGTCAGGCACCTTATTGGCGCTGTCGGGTAAAAATTCTGGACCATTCGGACAGCAACGCCCGGCATTCCTCACCCCACACCGCATGCTCTTCGTACCTGCCGAAGTCAGCGCGGTAGGCGTTCACGTCCCGGTGGTCCCGAAGCATCAACACCCCCGTCCCGGTTTCCACCGTGGCCAGGCGCCGATCGTAGACCGTGAAGGTGCTCAGCGGCCGTTCGGGGATATGGCCGGCGAGAGGGAGAACGCCCAGCCTGACGTTGGGCAGGCGGGAAACCGATGCCAATCGATCCAATTGCATGGCCATGGCCAGGGGCGGGAGAATGGGCCACCGGGCAGCCTGCTCGGTCAAGATGAAAGTGAACGACTTCTCGGAGTCGAGCAGGACCCTTTGCCGCTCAAGCTTCTTGACGATGGTCCTGGACTGGTCGCCGGAAACATCGGCGATGCTCGCCCGCACGTAGTCGGCTGTGGCGAGCAGGCCGGTGACCATGGAAAGCAGAAAGAAGCGGAACTCTTTGGTCGCCGCCTCCAGACGGGCCAATTCGTTCTGCTTCTTGTCCAGCCCCCTGCGGCGGGACGCCCAGTGATCCTGCCACTCCGTGTTGGCGGAGCGGGCGAGCGACAGGATCTGAGCAGCGGGCGCCCCTTCGGCCCCCAGGGCTTCAAGGATCAGCTCGACATCGACCATGGCGGGAGTCAGCTTCCCGCTTTCGATGTTGCTCACCTTGGTCTGGCTCATGTTGCAGCGCCTCGCAAGCCGGACTTGGGTCCATCCGGCCTTGCCGCGCTCCGCCTTCAGTGCTGCCGCCAGGTCCGACCTGGAGTGACCTAGGGATGCGGGATCAAAGGTCAATGCCCTTCACATACTCCTCGAAAGCAACCGACGCATCGACTGCGATCCGCTGGTATTCGAGGAACGGAGCAACGTCACCTTCGAACACTTCTCGGCTGATCTGACGACCGTCGGGGTGGTAATTCATGAGGACCACTTCGGAACGGTCGAACATCCAGAAATCCTGTATGCCCTCAAGGGGGTTGGACCGGTTCGTCACGTCGAGAATGCGAATCCGCTCACCGGCCAGCGAGTGCGCTTTGTAGTAGTGGTGGAACTCGAACCGGAGGTACTCGGAGAGCGGTCGGGTCAGCACATGGACCCGGCCCTGCTCCCGACCCTGCACGACTTGTCGGCGCAGACGGTCGGTGTACTCGTTCGACACGGTCGCCGGATCGATACGAGTACCGCCCCTGAACTCCTGGAACTCCTCAGCCTCCTGGGGCATGAGGTATTGGGGCAGAGTCTCCAGACGCCAGGCTTCCCGCTGGAACCCTTCGAAGCGGGCAGCCCACTCCTCACCAGCCAAGAGCACGAACGGCCTCCCTCAACGTCTCCTCCGGAATCTCCACAAGCCCTTCCCCGTCGGGCGCCTTGAAAGCATCTGACACGTCACCCTGAATCACGAACGATCCCGATACGGTCCGGTAGACGTTCGGGCAGTCGTCCTTACCGCACGGACCGCTGCCGCTGCCGTTGCCGTTGTTGCCGTTCCCGCTGCCGGTGAGCCGGGTCAGTTCCTCACGAGCCATGGCCGCGAACCCCCTCGGACGACCCCCTGCGGGCCGGTTCCACGACGGTACGAGCGGGGGCCCGGGCCGTCCATGCGGGAGCCCCAATATTCGCGTCATCGCATAAACGCGCCCTGGAGACCGAGCCCCACGACCGCGCCCTGACCGCCGAGGCGATCGCCCGGATCACGGCGGCGCCGCGGGGCGACTCGGGATCGGCGCAGGGCGGCGCATCGGGAGCGGCGGAGAACTCCCGGGCCTGAGGGGCCCCACAGGCCCGGACCAGCCACTTTCCGTACCGGAAACTCACCCCTTTCCACACCGGAAACCATCCACTACTCTTTCCGTCATGGAAACCAACGGGGTACGACCGACACCGGAGCAGGCCCGCTCCGCCCTAGCCGACACCGAGCAGGTCCGGGCCTCCGCCGCAGCGCTGTCGGCCACGCCGTGGCCGAACTGGTTCTTCGTCACGCTCACGCTCTACATCGCCGCGCTCCCGATCACGTACGGCGGCGCCCTGGCCGACACGGACTGGCTGCTGCCGGGCCCGGCCTGGACGGGCATCATGCTGGCGAGCACGGCGGTGTTCATGGCGCTCTTCGCCCTCGCGGCCAGGGCCTGGCGCGACAGGACCGGGGTGGCGCTCCGGCTGGACGTGCTGCCGAAGCGGGTGACCGTGCCGCTCATGGTGGGGCTGCCCGTGGTGCTGGTGGGGGCGGCGTTCGCGTTCCGCGCCACGGAGTGGGCGGGGTGGCTGATCGCGGCCTCGCTGATCGGTGCCGCCGTCTCCGTCGGCTTCCACCTCGCCTTCGTCCGGCTGCACAGGAAGACCGCGTGAGCACGGAAGACCGCATGCGCGCCGAAGACCGCGTGAGCGCCGAAGCCCCCGACCCGCTGACGGGCTTCGACGCCACGGTCCACGCCCCGAACCGGCTACGTATCTGCGCCCTGCTGGACACCGCAGGCGAGGCGGAGTTCGGCCTGGTGCAGCGACAGCTCGGGCTCTCCGCCTCCGTACTGAGCAAGCACGTCAGCGTGCTGATGGACGCCGGTTACGTCGAACAGCGCAAGGCCGTCCGCAACACCCGCCAGCGCGTGTGGCTCCGCCTGACCCAGCGGGGCCAGGATGCCTACCAGGGGCACCTCGCGGCACTGCGGGCGATCGTGGGCCCGCCGCAGTAAGACCTGTTCCCACACCCGTTCCCGTTCGCGTTTCCGTTCCCGTTCGCGTCACAGCGGTCCCAGCACCTCCCGGGGCTCGGCCGGCAGTTCCAGGGCTTCGAGCACGGTGAGCAGTTGCCGCTCCTCGTACCGGAAGTGGTTCTCCATGATCGCCGCGATGCCTTCGAGGTGCTGGTCGAGTTCCTCGGGCGGCGCCGCCCGCTCGACCGCCGCGCTGAGGCCGCTCAGCAGGTGGTCGATCATCGAGTGGTCCTGTTCGAGCGCACGCAGCACCGGACGCAACTCCGGATGTGCCGCCGCGATGGCCGGGAACAGGGTGCGGTCCTCGCCCCGGTGGTGGCCGTCGAGGGCCGTACAGAAACCGTGGCAGTACAACAGCAGTTCACGGGCGGCCGACTCCCCGGGAGTGCCGTCGGCGAGGGATTCACGAGTCAGGTGCAGCGCTTCACGCAGTCGTTGGTGCACCTGACGGAGTTCTTGGCTCCAGGCGACAAGCCTGGTCGTCTCGCGCTCAGTCACGCGAGGACGAAGGGTGCGACGAGTGCATCGTCGGGCTCCTTCGATCCGGCGCCTCCATGCCTGACACGGTCTGCCACCGGCACGCGACGCGGCTCACAGAGTAGCGCGCCCGTCGCCCCGACAACACCCCCTTCCCTTTCCGGCCAATCTCACCAACTTCCGGCAGAAGGGCACGAGCCGCACGGGATGCTGAGGTGTCCGCCGCTCACTCATCCGGCCAGGAGGTCATGATGGGCACACACGGCAAGCCGGCCCCGGACCCGTCGCAGGGCAAGCCGCCGCCCGGCAACTCGGACGGCCAGGTCCCGCCGTCTCCGCCGCCGACCGGCACCCGCCGGAAGTAGCCACCCGTGCTGGAGAACCACCGCCTGAACCTTCTGTCCGCGATGACCGAAGGGAATCTGTGGCCGACGGACTCGCCCTGGGTCCGCCGGGCCATGGAGTCGGTGCCCCGGGACCGTTTCGCCCCCGAGACCGTCTGGGTCTGGACGGGCGAGCGGTACGAGGCGGTCCACCGGGCAGAAGCACCGGAGGCGTGGGCCGCCGAGGTCCACCCCGGCCCGTACGGCTCGACCGTCACCCAGGTCACCGACGACATGCCGACCTCCAGCATCTCTTGCGCGGCCGTCGTGGCGACCATGCTGGACTCACTCGCCCTGGAGCCCGGACACCGCGTGCTCGAACTGGGCACCGGCTCCGGCTGGAACGCCGCCCTGCTCGCCGAGCGCGCCACACAGGTGACCAGCATCGAAATCGACGCCGAACTCGCCGCCCACGCCCGGCAGCGCATCGAGGCAGCCGGGCCCGGGGGTCGCGTACACGTCATCACCGGGGACGGAGACGGGGACGGCGGACCGCCAGGCGATGCGGTCTTCGACCGGGTCATCTCCACCTACGCCGTGGAGCACGTGCCGTGGGCCTGGGTGAAGCGCACGCGACCGGGCGGCCGCATCGTCACACCCTGGGGCCACACCGGGTGCGTTGCGCTCACCGTGGCGCAGGACGGCGCCTCGGCAACCGGCTGGGTACAGGCGCCCGCCCGCTTCATGCCCACCCGCCGCACAGAACGCCCGCCCTTACCGTTCGAACGCGTACGGGGCCGGGGCCGGGACATCGGCGGCGTACCGCCCGCGTTCCCCAGGCCCGTACAGGAGTTGTCCCACCCCGATGTGCTGTTCGCGCTACGTGTGCTGCTGCCGGACGTACAGATCGACACCAGGACCGACACCGGGACCGGGACCGATACACAGGCGGCCGCCTGGATCAGTGACGGTCGCTCCTCCTGGGCCGTCCTCGAACAGGCGAGTACCACGGCGAACGCACACCACGGCGGGAAACGGGACCTGGTCGACGAGGTGACCCGGGCCTGGTGCGTGTGGGAAGAGCGCGGGGCACCCGGGATGTACGACTTCGGGCTGCACATCACCGCCGACGCGCACCACGTCTTCACCGGCGACGACCCACACGGCCCGGGACCGGGCTGGAAACCTCTGGCCTGAGAAGGCCACAGCCGTGGACACCCGGGCCGCCCAGGCGTCACCGCTCTCAACAAAACAGCTGGTACGCCGCGTTGAACAGGATCAACGTGTGCACGAACCGCTCCGAGGACGTCGGCGGGTTCCGCCACGCGAGCGGCCAGGTCCGGCCCGACAGCGCCGGGACGGGTACGTAACTGATGCGGCCGGTCGCCGAGTTGAACGTCGTGACCTCGCGCGGCCAGGGACGGTACGCCGTCGAGCCCGGCGGCACCAGGAAGTACACCCCGCGCCGTCCGTTCGCCTCCGTGACCATCGGGCCGGGTTCGCCCTCGATGATCTCCTCCATCCGGGCTGCCAGCCGCCTCCCGTCGTCGCCGTCGACACGGACGGCGTCGAATTGCACGCCCGCCTTGCGGAGTTGGAATCCCGAATCCGGAACCCACTCGATTTTCAGCTCGCTATTTGATGCGTTCACAGGGCGAGTGTGACCCCGATCACCTAGCGTTATCCATAGCTGGCGAGGCTCGTCGTACACCCGTTGACCTGGGCGAACTTCGCTGTGAAGCAGTTGAGTTCGACGGTAGCGAGTAGTGACCGGTTGAGTTCGGTTGAGTCGAAAAGAGATCGCGTTATGGCAAGTGCGGAGAACAAGGAATCGGCCAGCCCGGCGGCGAAGCTGGTCGCCAAAGTGACGCGGATGCTGCGCGTCCAGCGGGAGTGGTCGCAGGACCGGCTGGGGGACGAGCTCGGCTATTCGGCGGCTGCCGTCAGCGCGATGGAGACCTGCGCGCAGCCCGCCAGTGACGCGATGCTGGTGGCGCTGAAGCGGGTCCTGAGCGAGGGCAGCGACGTCTTCGAGACGGCCCGGCTGTACATGCGGATGGAGCGGCTGCCCGAGCAGTTCCAGGACTACTCGCTGCTGGAACAGGCCGCGATCAGCCTCCAGCTCTTCGCCACCAACGTCATCCACGGGCTCTTCCAGACGGAGGCGTACGCTCGGGCGCTCATCGGGGGCGGATACCCGCCGCTCTCCGACGAGCGCGTGGAGGAGCTGGTGCAGCTGCGGATGGCACGCGCGCTTCTCTTCGACCGCAACCCGCTGCCCATGATCGAGATCATCATCGACGAGGCCGTCCTCCGTCGCGTCATCGGCAGTGAGGAGATCATGCGGGAGCAGCTGCTCCATCTCGTGGAGTGTGCGCGTCGGCGCAATGTCACGCTGCTCGTGCTGCCGCTGGACGCCGGAAAGCACGGCGAGTACGCGGCCGGTCATGGCGAAATGGACCTGA
The DNA here is from genome assembly GCF_042750035.1 of Streptomyces sp. NPDC059452. Classification (NCBI taxonomy): domain Bacteria; kingdom Bacillati; phylum Actinomycetota; class Actinomycetes; order Kitasatosporales; family Streptomycetaceae; genus Streptomyces; species Streptomyces sp. NPDC059452. The sequence goes on along the minus strand of NZ_JBHYVE010000007.1, from coordinate 2,699 downwards.
TGGAGACTTCGGAGCATGAGCATCTCGTCTATCTGGAAGCGCAGGACGAGAGCCTGCTGATCACTGACCCCGCAAAGGTGAGCACGTACTCCCGGCGCTATGCGATGATCCGGGCACAGGCCCTGGGTCCTCGTGAATCGCTGGACCTCATCATGCGGTTGGCAGGAGTGAAGGAATGAGCAGCACCCTCCGGTGGTTCACATCGAGCTACAGCAACGCCAGCGGCGGCAACTGCATCGAAGTCGCCTTCGACTGGCGTACGTCCTCTTATAGCAGCGAGAGCGGCGGCGAGTGCGTCGAGGTCGCCGCCTGCCCCCACTCCGTCCACGTCCGTGACTCCAAGGTCCCCGACAGCCCCGTCTTCGCCGTCGCCCCCGACGCCTGGTCCACGTTCGTCACCTGGGCTGACTGAGCCACCCCCGTACGCTCCCGGCCCCGCCCCGGGCCGCGGGGCGTCGGAGCCGTAACGGGACCTAAATGGGACCGTGAGTGTCGCTGGCATGTCATACCCTGCGATTCGGGCCGCGCCCCAAACGCTTCTCTCATCTCGGGTGACGCGCGGCCCCTTCATACCGTGGGGGTATCAGCAACTGTGCGTACGCGCAGAATTCCGACCGCGACCGCGACGGCGTTCGCGGTCCTCTTCAGTTCCGTGGTGCTGGTCGGCGGGGCGGCGAGCCCGGCCGCCGCCGACAGCAGCAGAATCCTTCCTGCCGCCTCCGTGGGCGACATCGTCACCGACGGTCTGCACCAGCGGGTGTTCGTCAGTGACCCGGCGTCCGGCAAGGTCGTCGCCACCGACTACTCCGGCAAGGTCGTCGCCACGTTCGCCGCGCTGCCGGGCGTGCGGGGTCTTGAGCTCTCGCCCGACTCCACCACCCTGTACGCGGCCGTCCCCGGCGCCGACGCCATCGTCGCGATCGACACCGCCACGCTGAAGGAGTCCGCGCGGTACGACATCGGCGCGGACACCCGGCCGACGCACCCGGCCCTCGCGGGCGGCAAGCTCTGGTTCGGGTACGGCGGCTACGGCAGCGCCACCGGGGGCAACATCGGCTCGCTGGACCTGTCGGGCGAGGAGCCCGTGGTCACGCTGGACCAGGTCCCGGACCCGGACGGCTTCTGGCTCACCGCTCCGATCCTGGCCTCGACGCCTGGTGCGCCGACGACGCTGGCCGCCGGATCGGGGGAGCAGATCACGACGCGCGTGGCCGTGTACGACGTCGCCTCGGGAACAGCCTCGCAGACCGCGATCCAGCCGACCGGCACGAACCAGCTCCAGGACCTCGCGCTCACCCCGGACGGCAAGCAGCTCGTGGTCGCGAGCGGCAGCCGGGGGGAGCACCAGGTGTTCCGGACCTCCGACCTCGCCGCCCAGAAGAGCTACCCGACCAACTACGGCCCCAACGCCGTCGAGATCGCGCCGAACGGTACGGTCGCGGCGGGCATCAACGGCTGGTACGACCCGGACGTGTACATCTTCCCGAAGGGCGCCGCCAAGGCGGTACGCACGTACGACTTCCCCAACACCGGCACGCACAGCGGCTCCGACACCCTGGAGTCGGCGGCCCTGTCCTGGGCGCCCGACGGAAGCCGGCTCTTCGCCGTCACGGTGAACAGCCAGAACGTCCGCTCGCTGCGGGTCCTCACCAACACCAACAAGTCCGTCACCTCGCTGAAGGTCAACGCCCCGGCCAAGGCCACCCGCGCCAAGAAGCTGACCGTCAGCGGGAAGGTCACGGCCACCTCGGCGTTCCCGGCCGGCTCCAAGGTCACCGTGGTGCGGACGGACCTCGATTCGCCCAAGGGCAAGTCGCTCGGTACGAAGCCGCTGAACGCCAACGGCACGTTCTCCTTCACCGACACCCCGCCCGCGGGCGGCAAGGTGACCTACCGGGCCACCTACGCGGCCAGCGCCACGCACACCGCGTCGACCGGTATCGACGCCGTCACCGTCTCGCGCGCCGCGACCTCGCTGAAGCTGAACCGGAACAAGTCGGTCCACGCGTACAACAAGAACGTCACCTTCACCGCGACCCTCGGCAAGACGCACAAGAACCGCGTCGTCGAGCTGTGGGCCGACCCCTTCGGCGCCGACAAGCCGAAGAAGCTGGTCAAGAAGGGCAAGGTCAACTCCAAGGGCCTGCTCTCCGTCAAGGTCAACCTGAAGCGCGACACGACGGTGACCGCCGTGTTCGCGGGGGACAGCCGGTACGCGCCGAAGACCGTGAAGTCGACGGCGTACGCCAAGGTCAAGGCCTCGTTGAAGCTGTCGAAGCAGTACAAGACGGCGAAGATCGGGAAGACCTCGTACGCGTACTACAAAAAGAAGAAGAACCCCGACTTCACCACGACGATGACCTACTACAAGGGTCGCTACCAGCGGCTGAGCCTTCAGCTCAACTACCAGGGCAAGTGGTACGACGCGGGCCAGGAGTACTTCCCGCTCGGCACCAACGGCAAGTCGGTCGTGACGCTCGGAGGCCCCCACGACGTCGGCTACAAGATGCGCGTGCGTGCCTCGTACATCGACCGCGTTTCCGGTGACAACGTCAACTCCACGACGCACACCGGCTGGAAGTACTTCATCTTCACGAAGTAGGCCGTCGGGCCTTCGAACCGTCGAGCCGTCGTTACTGATCGACAGGGCGGGGGGGGGGGGGACAGAAGGGGCCGCCCCCCCCGGGGAGAGGGGACTC